>JBAYHX010000234.1:0-5615 GCA_041665965.1 Candidatus Latescibacterota bacterium | reverse complement strand
CGGATGTAGCCGTCCTCGGATTCGCACCTGACATAAAAATCCATACATGTCTGGTCTTTAGTAATATCCCAGAAATAGGGGCATTCCGATTTGTGGGTACATTCCCGACAGCTTTTTGCTCGATAGTCGCCGTTGAAGCCGAAATAACGCAGGTCGCCATAGGCGTTGATCTCGACTGGGTCTGCATTGAGAAACCAGTTCAGGATATCGAAGTGATGGGTTGCTTTGTGGACGAGCAGGGAGCCGCTGTTCTGTTTGAAGGCATGCCAGCGGCGGAAGTAATCTGCGCCGTGGACTGTGTCCAGATACCAGTGGAAATCGACCGAAGTGACCTGCCCGATCTCGCCTGAAGCAAGAATAGTCTTGATCCTTTCGGCATCGGGGGTGTAGCGGTAGTTGAATGTCACACGGACATTCCTCCCGCACCTCCGCTCAGTGTCCCTGATCTCCTGGCACTGTTTTTCATCGATGGCGAGGGGTTTCTCGGTCATCACATTGCAGCCGAGATCAAGCGCGCGGCATATATACTTTGCATGGAAGCAGTCCACGGTGGTCACCATGACAAGGTTCGGCTTTGCCTGTGCGATCATGGCATCGAAATCGGTGAACGTGGGGCAGTTCACCCCCATGTAACTCTTTCCGGATTCCACCCTCATCGGGTTGATATCGCAGAGCCCCACAAATTCGACAACGTCGCTGTACTTGTCAACCAGATGCTTACCCCATAGGGTGCTGCCCCGTATGCCGGCGCCTACCAGTGCCATTTTCAGCTTACCGCCTGATCGTTTTTCCTCCGGTTTTGCTCTATCCACCGCGGGCGCAGCTGCCGCGACCGCTGCAACTGCAGTTCCGGCGGCTGCTCCCAGAAACGCGCGCCTGCTTTTCGAAATTGTATTCTGAGACATTTTTCCCCTTCCCTGTAAAGGCTTGTGAAAAGGTAATCTCTCGCATGGTCAATAAAGAAAGAATAAATAATAATTTCTCGAACACCGCAATCTCAAAAAGAAATCTTTGATACATTCTCCAGCAGAATTTGCAAAGTCGATAAAGAAAGGAAAAAATATTAGACATGAGAGCCTTTTGCAAAAGTCTTTTTTGAAGGCAGCCCCTTTTCTGTCCTCCGGACATCCTTCCCCCGGAGGGGGCAGGAAAACACTGTGGAGCAACAACATCCCTTGCCCCCTTTGGGGGAAAGGGATTCAGGGTTAGGGGGCTGAAGTAATAAAACTTATCATTTTTTCGTTTCCAAAACGACTTTTGCAAAAAGCTCATGATTTACAAGATTCACAAGATTATATATTTTCTTTTTAATTCTATCCTGTTAATCATGTTAATCCTGTCCGAAATTACTTCTTTTTCTTTGCGGACTTTGCGAGCAATCGTTTTATCATTCCCGCGAAACGGCAACCTTATTCCGAAAGTTTCAATTTTAAATTTATTTGACTACCGGGCGGCTCTTCATCATATTCATAGCAAACATTCCATCGTTTTTAAAATAAACACTTTCATTAATGGAGTCAGCCATGAAAGCGATACGTGCGGTATTTCTCTCTCTTCTTCTTGTCCCTTTCGTGTTTTCGTCTTTTCCGCTTACCGTATTTGCGCAGGGAAAATTGAATATCCCGGATGCATTGACTGTTATTCACAGCCGAAAAAGCGTGCGGAAGTACCTTGACAAGCCGGTAACCAAAGACCAGCTCGAAACTCTTCTTCGCGCCGGAATGGCCGCGCCCACCGCTGCCGATAAACGTCCCTGGGCTTTTTTAGTGGTAACCAACCGCGCCATGCTCGATACTCTTTCGTTATCCACCCGCGGCACCAGAGTACTTTCCGGAGCAAAAGCCGCCATTGTGGTCTGCGGCGATACCCGTAAAGGGCTCCCGAGCGAAGTATGGATACAGGACTGCTCCGCCGCATCGGAAAATATCCTGCTGGCTGCCGAAGCTACCGGGCTTGGCGCTGTATGGACAGGAATATGGCTGAATGTCGAGCCGACCAAATATGTAAAGCGTGTGCTGGGGCTTCCGTCGGAGGTACAGCCGCTCAACATCATCTCCATCGGCTATCCCACCGGAGAGGAAAAGCCAAAGGATAAATGGGATCCGGCCAACATCCATTGGGAAAAATGGTAGCTCGTGACTTTTGTACCTTCTCATGTTACTATTTTCCCTGTTTATCTGTCGCGAAAGAACAAAATCAGGATAATAAGAATATGTTTTTTGAAATGTTAAAAAAATAACTTGTTTTTCTTCAGTATTTAATGTATATTAACTTCGCAAAATATCTGTACACCGTTGTTGAGCTTTAATTGTCCGGGAAATAATTCGTGCAGTTTTTTCGTACAAACCCGTAGCAATTCAAGAAATCGCACCTGAGGCTCAAAGACGGGCCTAAGGGCTTTTTAGTTTAAAGGCAACGATAGGCTGTACAAAAGTGGTCCGTGTTACAAGTACGGATTTGTATGAAAAACAGTAAGAAAAAGGAAAGAAGTCCATGGAAAAGGGCACAGTAAAGTGG
Organism: Candidatus Latescibacterota bacterium; assembly: GCA_041665965.1. Taxonomy (GTDB): domain Bacteria; phylum Latescibacterota; class Latescibacteria; order Latescibacterales; family Latescibacteraceae; genus JAUYCD01. The sequence continues at coordinate 3,098 of JBAYHX010000234.1, read as the reverse complement.
TTCAACGGTGAAAAAGGTTTCGGATTTATTCAGAGAACCAGCGGCGAAGATGTATTCGTTCATTATTCTGCAATCAATTCTTCAGGCTACAAGAGTCTGGAAGAAGGCGATACAGTTGAGTTCGATGTGGAAAAAGGACCGAAAGGTCTTCAGGCTGTCAACGTTAGCAAAGCCAAATAATCGAATTAAATATATTGCTGAAAAAAATCCCCTGTTGGTAAAACGACAGGGGATTTTTTTATCTCAAAATGGTTTCCTCACAAACTGTTACATGAACATGAAAGGGATTTTAAAAACCTCAGCTCTTTCCGGCAGCCCGAACCTTCACAACCGCCCTCTTCTCCCACACATTTTCTCCCCGCGTTTCTTCCACCACACAGGCAGCGACAACCGCTATGCAGGCGCCCGCGAACAAAAGGAAAAATGCGGTGTGATACCCCGCCGCGGAGTACACCCGGACACCGTGAGCCATTGCGCCGTCCCAGGTGCGGTCGAGAATCCAGCCGAGCAACGGCTGCAGAAGCAGGGTGGCGATAAATGTACCGGAATTGACCACGCTGGTTGCGGTACCGGAGAATGCAGGATTGGTATGCTCCTTGACACTTGCGAATCCGACCATGCATCCTGTGCTCGCGAATCCGATGATAAAAAAGAGGGTATACCCGGTAATGCCCGGTCCCCAGGGAAGGAAAAGAAACGCCGCCCATGCGAGCATGTATATGACAGCGCTGCCGAGAATAACAATTTTACGCCGCCGCAGGATGTCCGAAAGCCAGCCGAAAAATATCCCGCTCACTGCCACCGCAACAAGGGTCAGGGTGAGATACCCCGCCGCTTCTGTATTGGTCAGGCCGAAAACATCCCGCAGATAGGGTATTCCCCAAAGACCGGTGATCGCGTAGAGGCCGCCGGTAATCCCGAAGAACATCCAGAATATGGGCCAGACGCCTTTTCCCTGGAGCAGTTCCCGGAGATCGGTGAGACGGAATTTTGTTTTCGGCTCGGGAGGCTCCCCGCCCTCGATCTCCCTAATTGAAGGGAATCCTTTGTCCTCAGGCCGGTTTCTGATGACGGCAAAGGAGAGAATCCCCAGAAGGATGGACACTGTCCCGATGCCATAGAAAACATCCCTCCAGGAAAAGACCCGCAGCAACTCGGTGAACGGCCCGGCGGCGGTGATTGCGCCGATGTTCCCGATAAACGAGGTCAAACCTGTCATGAACGCGAACCGGCTCGGACTGAACCAGACCGTGTTGCTTTTGAGAATACTGATGAAAATTATGGAAGCTCCCAGACCGACAAGAAACCGCCCGATACAGGCGGCATGGAAACTTCCCGCAAGACCAAAGAGGAGCGCTCCGACTCCAGCGGTTAAATTCCCGAGGGAAATGGTGTTGCGCGGGCCAAGAGTGTCCGCCAGCACTCCCGCGGGAATCTGCATGGCGGCATAGACGAAGAAATAAATTGCCGCAAGGGTACCCAAGCTTGCCCCGGATACTCCGAATGCGGACATGAGTTCGTCCGCGATCGCCGCCGGAGCCATACGATGGAAGAAAACAAAGATATAGGTCAGCCCCATGATGGCGAACATGGACCAGCGCACCATCTGGAAGCGCGACCTGTTGTATTTTGCCATAGAATATTCTCTTTTATGACCCTGCAATGGAGTATAAGGGATTACGCGGATAAAAAGTTACAGGGGACAGAAAAATACGGAAAAATGGGTAGGTGAGCAACGAATAAAATAGGTTATATCCAATATTTATTGATAGGAATCCATGATTTTTCCTCTCGTAAAAATTTGCAAAATCAATAAAGAAAGGAATGACATTAGACATGATTTACAAGATTATCAAGATTATTCATTTTCATTTAACACTATCCTTTTAACCCGATCTATTCATAAACTCAAGGGAAAAATCCCCCCGCCGTTTTACGGCGACCCCCTTGCTAAGGGGGTTGAACAAAGAAAAAAAAAGACAGCCTCGTACATAATTCTCCCCTTAATAAGGGGAGATGCCAACAGGCAGTGGGGATTTCTGACTAAATTATTGTGATGAATTTTTTTTATGAATTATCAGGGTTAATCCTGTCTAAAATTTTCTTCATTTTCATTGCAAACTTTGCGAGAGAACAGTTTTAAAGCAGTTGAGTTGGAAAGGAATTACGGCCGCTTGAGGATTGGTCTTCCGATGGCGCTCTGTGCAGCCTCCATGAACGCCTCGGATAAGGTCGGATGCGCATGGATCGTTGTCGCTAAATCTGTTACTGTTGCATTCAGAGAGAGCGCAACAGCACCCTCGGCTATCATATCTGTCACATGCGGCCCTATCGCATGAATGCCGAGAATTTTTCCTTTGTCCTCGAAAACGATTTTCACCTGCCCCGATATGTCTCCCATAGCCTGCGCCTTGGCCAGGGTACGGAAGAAGAATGTTTCGGATCGGGCTTTATGCCCCTGTTCAAGCGCTTCTTTTTCGGTAAGTCCCACAGAGGCGGCTTCGGGAGTGGTAAAAATAGCCAGCGGGACTACCCTGTAGTCCATGATCATGACGCCGTCGAGGGCATTTTCCGCCGCGACGATCCCTTCTTGAGAAGCCACATGAGCAAGCATCGGGTGTGACTGCCCCCGGATATCACCGACAGCATAAACGCCGGGTACGCCGGTTTCCATCCGCTCGTTCACCGGTACCCAGCCATGTGCATCGGTGCTGATATTCAGCTTTTCCAGCCCCATGCCGGAAGTAAGAGGCTGCCGTCCCAAAGTGACCAGAACTTTATCCACGCTCAGGCTCACCGGTTCATGGTCTCCCGTCCCGGAAGGAACGATTGTAACCTGAACTTTCCCATCTTTCATGACGGCTTTTTCGACAGTCCGGTCAAGAAGTACGGTAATATTCCGCTTTTTCATCTCCCGCTGAAGAATCGAAGAAGTATCTTCATCCACCGAGCGGATCGGGAGCAGACGAGAGAGGGTTTCCACCAGGGTGACTTTCGAGCCGAGCGCAGCCAGGATCGAGGCGAACTCGCAGCCATTCACTCCTCCCCCGACAATGAGTATCGATTCGGGTATCTCACGGAGATTCACTCCCTCATTT
>JBAYHX010000233.1:0-5632 GCA_041665965.1 Candidatus Latescibacterota bacterium | reverse complement strand
TAAGTGTAACGCTTTTTGAAAAAATGCCTATTTTACAATTACTTACAGATAACGATTATCCAGTTCTGATTTGTGATGATCCTAACCAATTGAATTTATTCAACTTCTAATTGGACACCAGTGTACTGTTTTCTTAAAAAAGGGGCATCCTAATTTCAGGACACCCCTTCCTTGCATTTTTACCGCCATGTAACCCAAGGCTACACGATATACTTTCCCCGTGCGATATAGCTGGTATGCAGGAGCTTGTGGCTCTTGTGCCCGCAGGGGCCTTCGGTGAGGAATTTGGTATAGAGTTCCACCACCGCGGGATTATCGTGGGACTTGCGGATTTCGTAGGCCTGATCTTCCGCGTAGATGGCGCGGGCGCGGGCCTTGCGGATTTCTTTCGAGGTCGGGATCGGCTGACCTCCGCCGCCGAGACAGCCGCCGGGGCAGGCCATGAACTCGATGAAATGAGCCTGGCTGAACTTCCCGCCGGCCTTGATGTCTTCAAGGACTTTCTTTGCATTCGCGGTGCCGTGGGCAACCGCCACTTTGAGAGTGGCGCCGCTGAGCCAGTTCCAGTCCTTGAACGGAAGGTCCTTCCGCATCTTGAGAATGTCGGGAACAGGGCCGAGCTTTGTGGGAAGAGTAAGCTCTTTATACTTGATCCCGTCGAAACCCCGGATTTCGCTCACCTGACCGGCCAGAGCGTCAGGATCGGCAACCAGCCCGGTTACGATCTCGTATACTGTCCGGAGCGCGGCTTCCATCACCCCGCCGGAAGCGCCAAAGATAACTCCCGAACCGGTGGCGGTTCCGAACGGATCGTCGAAATCGCTTTTGGGTACATTCGGAAGATCAATGCCGGCTTCACGGATCATCTGGGCAAGCTCACGGGTAGTCAAACCATAATCCACATCCTTGAATCCGGAGTCCTGCATTTCGATGCGGTTGCACTCGAATTTCTTTGCCGAGCAGGGCATGAGCGCGATAGTTACTATATCCGCCGGATCGATGTTGTTGATCTCGGCGTAGTAGGTTTTGATTACCGCGCCGAACATCTGCTGGGGGCTTTTCGCCGAAGACATATGCGCCAGGTATTCGGGATAGAAGTGCTCGATATACTTGACCCATCCCGGCGAGCAGGAGGTGAACTGCGGCAGGGCAATCTGCGGATCGCCCTTGACCAGCGCGTTGTAGAGACGCAGGATCAATTCGGTGCCTTCCTCGATGATGGTGAGGTCGGCGGTGAAATTTGTGTCGAACACACGGTCAAAACCGCAGCGACGGAGAGCGGTGTTCATCTCGAATGTCAGCGGATGCCCCGGCTCGAGACCGAATTCCTCCCCGATACCCGCCCGCGGGCTGGGCGCGGTCTGGATCACCACATGTTTTCTCGGGTCGTCGATGGCTTCCCATATCTCGTCGGAGGGATCGTTGGCGCGCAGCGCGCCGGTCGGACAGCGGTTGATACACTGCCCGCAGTTGATACAGACAACCTCGGAGAGCGGTTTATCCATGAATGTGCAGATTTTTGTGCGGTCTCCACGGTTTACGGCTTCGAGCACTCCGACTTCCTGAAGGTCGATGCAGGTACGGACACATCTGCGGCAAAGCACGCATTTATCCATATCCCGGATTACAGAATAACTGCTCCTGTCTATCTCGAACCGCGGCTCATGAACATGCCCGAACCGGTATGAATCGACACCGTATTCCTTGGCAAGGCTCTGAAGTTCGCAGTTATTGTTCCGAAAACAGGTATAGCACTCGCCGTAATGTTTGGAGAGCAAAAGGTCGATGATATTCCGGCGGGCTCTGCGCACTTTCGGCGAGGTGGTCAGCACCGTGATCGGCTGGGTTATCGGATATGCGCAGGAAGCCTGAAGCGTACGCTGTCCCTCGACCTCAACAACACAGACGCGGCACACACCGGCAATGCAGAGGTCATCGTGATAGCAGAGTGTCGGGATATGTACATTTATCATTTTTGCCGCATCGAGAATGGATGTTCCGTACGGCACACGCAGTTCGACACCGTCGATAGTGACTTTTACCTTTGCTCCTATCGCTTCTTCCATGCCATCCACTTTTATTGTGTGCGGCTGGACGCTTCTTGGAGTGCGTGAGGTGTCGTCGTGTAATGTTGGTTCCATGGTTCCCCCTATAAACTATACCGGCATTCTGCCGAATATTTCATGCTTGAAATTTTCTATGATCGATAACAGGGCATTCGGGCTTGACTGTCCAAGACCGCATTTCGAGGCAAGCTGCATGGTCTCGGCCAGACTCTCGACGGTCCGCAGATACTCGATGGAGCATTCCCCTTCCTGAAGCAGGTACACCGCTTCAAGAAGCTTGGGTGTTCCCTCACGGCAGGGGGTGCACTGGCCGCACGACTCATCGACAAAAAATTCGAGAAAATTCTCCGCAACATCGAGCATATCGCGGTCTTTCCCGAAAACAATGACCGAGCCGCCGGTAGGGGCATCGACAAAAGCGACTGTTTTTGCGAAATCCTTTGCAGGAATAACCTTACCGGAAGCTCCCCCGATAGCCGCCCCTTTGGCGTCCTCACCGCCCACTTCTTTCAGAAGATCTAAAACCGAAATGCCGATGGGGAATTCATAAACACCGGGACGATTGCAGTCTCCGGAGATACTGTAAAGCTTTGAACCGGTAGATTTGTCCATGCCATAGGTTTTGAACCAGTCGGCGCCTTTTGCCATTATACGGGCAGTGGTGACAAGTGTTTCCACATTGTTGACAATGGTAGGGCATCCGAGATAACCGGTGTTCACCGGGAATGGGGGACGGTTGCGGGGTTCCCCTCTCTGCCCTTCGAGAGACTCGATAAGAGCGGTTTCCTCGCCGCACACATAAGCGCCCGACCCCATACGGATTTCAATTGTAAAGTTAAATCCCGGCTTTCCGGCGATGTCTTTTCCCAGAAGCTTTTTGTCCAGACGTTTCTGTATGGTTTCTTCGATGTGTTTTTTCATGTAGCGGTATTCGCCGCGAAGGTAAATGATTCCGAGATCCGCTCCGATGGCGTATCCGGCGATGGTGATCCCCTCAAGGAGAACATCGGTGTAGTCGGTAAGAAGTACCCGGTCTTTGAATGTGCCCGGTTCTCCTTCGTCGGCATTGCATACAACATACTTGTTCGCTGAATCGGCAGCAGCGGCAAGATTCCATTTCACTCCTGTCGGAAAACCTGCGCCGCCCCTTCCTTTGAGTCCGGAATTGCGAATTTCGGCAATTACCTCGGCGCGTGATTTTGCCAATGCGTTCCTGAGACCGGTATTGGGTTCGATGCCGCTGATGAGAATGATATGTCCCCTGGTATCAGACATGTGCCGGCCCCTCCTGTGCATAAACGCCAAATGCGCGTTTGCACCCCTTGATAATATCATGGACTGTTTCGGGAGTAACGTTGGTGAAAGCCATATCGTTCACCAGAAGCGCGGGTCCCTGGTCGCAAAGCCCGAGACAATTTGCGTATTCCAAAGAAAAATGATTGTCGGGAGTAGTTTCGCCAAAAGAGATTTCCAGTTCATTTTCCAGTTGACGGGCAACTTTGGATTTTCCCGCCATGTGGCAGGAAATCGTCCGGCAGAGACGGATTACAAAACGGCCGGTGGTTTCTGTCTGAAGGAAACTATAGAAGGTGACCACACCATATACTTCCACAGGGTGTATGTCGAGCAGTCTGGCTACCTCCTGCATGGCAAAATCGGAGATATGATTGTATTTCTCCTGGATTGCCTGAAGGATCGGGAGGAGCCCGGTACGCTCATTGCCGTATTTTTCAGCCAAAAGGGATATTTCTTCCCCTAAAGTCTGGCGTTCCGTTGCTAACATAAATCAATCCTTTCCGTTCCCGAGAAGAGCGTTGATCTTTCCAAGAAGTTCATTCGGAGTAACCGGTTTTTCAACAAATTCATCTACCATTACCATCTCGTTATCTTTTGCATACTTCATTCCGGTAACGCTGCCGATGGATGTCAGCATGATGATAGGAATATGCATGTTTTGTGCATGGAGTTCCTGCGCCATGAAAAAACCGTCATCCGGTTCCTCCATCATTACATCAAGGATAACGAGGTCCGGATTCTCTTTTTTAATCAACCTCATGCCCCCTTCACGGTCCATAGCACCTTTGAAAACAAATCCGGCTTTTTCAAGAACCATTTTAATTGATTCCTGGATATCCGGATCGTCGTCAACCAGGACAATCTTTTTCACATGATACCCCCTTCTTTTTAGATTTTGTGAAATTGAGGTGTTTTGCATACGGTACAATTGTACAGTATTATGTCGTTTTTTCAGATACAGCCAGTCTTATACGTTTTATTGGCGAATAACTTTAAAAAAAGATTATAATACATAATATTTCGAAGAAAAAGAATAAAAAATATATGATATATAATATATTAACTCTTTGTTTTTAATTTCATTAAACTAATACAAAATATAAGCAAAAGCAATACGATTTGTGAATTTTTTCACAATTTATCTTACGAATTGACGTGCATTGAGTTGCTTTATATTTTATAAGATTATATTTATTTTCGTCAATTATTTAACGGATGGAAATTTTATCGTTGATGCTGGAAAAGTTGCGGATTTCTGTTTCAATCAAGAAGAAATATTTTTGGGTAGTAGGCATAAAACGCAGGATTCAGGATTATTGAATAAAGAAACGGTGGTAAATGCAAAAGGGAATAATCGGAATTTCCATAACAATAACAAAGATGCTCTGTTTGGCGGGCATAAACTTTTCTTTTGAGCCTTTATCGTGTAGTCTTATTTATTTTTACCCTGACGGTAGACATGAAGGAGGCGGGTAATTACCGTGATTTGGGTGGAAAAAGCGAGAAATACCACAATAAAATCAATTCCATAGCTCCCGAAAAGAACACACACGCCCATAAGCCCCAGACGCTCCGGACGCTGGAGGTAGCCTACTTTGCATTCAAAGCCTGCCGCTTCAGATCGGGCACGAACATAACTTATCATGGCCGAGCCGAGGAAGGCGAACGCGCAGAAAAAAATCCATGCAGGCCTATCGAGAAAAAAGTATCGAACTCCAAATCCGGCGAAAATAAAAAATTCGTTGAACCGGTCAATGGTGGAATCAAAAACCCCTCCAAATTTTGTTGCCCCGCCGAATTCTTTTGCCATCTGGCCGTCGATGATATCTGAAAATCCCATGATAACGCCAATGGTCAAACCGATATAGATCTTATCGAGTGCAAAAAAAACGCCGGAAATTATCGCCAGCACCAGACTGATGAATGTAACCATGTTGGGGGTGACCCCCGCCCATCGGAGCGCCCTGCTTATCGGAATAAAAAAACCGCGGAATATTTTGATGAATCCTGCGGAAAAAAAACCGCGGTTGATTTTTTCAACATGTGTGTTATTTTCCATGGACACTCCCGGATTTGGTTCTGCAATGAATAGTTTTATTATTTGAGCCAATTACAAAAGTCGTTTTACTGTTGAAAAATGGGAAATATTTTTACTTAAGCCCCCTAACCCTTTGTCCCTTTCCCCCGTTTCGGGGGCAAGGGAAGTCGATGCTTCACAGTCTTTGCTGCTTCGCAGGCACGATAAAGATGTGTCCTGCCCACATCTGGGG
>JBAYHX010000232.1:0-5656 GCA_041665965.1 Candidatus Latescibacterota bacterium | reverse complement strand
TTCATCGCCGCGGAAATGGACGACCAGACCGACGATGTCATTACAACGGAAAGCCTCAATGCCATCGACTCTCAGATCAAGACAGGCATTGATTCTTTGGGGAGTTCGATTCCGGCTGTTCTTCAAGCCCAGAATCTCGCGGGCATCCTCGATGTCTTCTCCTCATTGATCGGGGGAACGTACACGGTGGAAACAAAGGGGGGACAGTCGATACAGGTGAATTTGTCAGCCTTCCTGAACAACGGTATTCCTGACCTGAAAACGGTGCTGCCCTATCACACATGGGCAGACCTCGGCTCCATCCCTGCAAACTACTCTGGGTACGACATCAGCGAAAAAGAATTCACCATCAACGGTGTCGAACGAAAGGTATATAGTCTGGAAGTGCTGGAAAAGTACAAACAAATCGTTGCTTCTTACGAACAATACAGCTTCTTGGACGGTACATTTGGGGCGGATGGCTCTTTTACGGTGAACGGCCGGGTAACGTACACCAGCACAGGGGCTATGACCATTGAACAACTCTCAGGCGGAGCAAAGCTCATCGACAACGGCGCCGTGTATCTTGACTCGAATAAGAAACTCTGTTTCACTGAATCTGCATGGGCTAACCTAAAGGCTTACACCCTTGCCCATCCGGAACTGTACTTCAATCGGGTGTCCGAATTCCAGCCGCTCAATTTCGCCATCGCCACACCGTACGGTGTGTGCGCGTCAAACAGGATATTCCTTTTCGCGGGCCGGGTGAGTTATGCGAAAACGGACAACAATCCTTTAGTATACTTATCCGACACAGCCAATTCGGGGAAAGCGGTCACTACCCCGGTGTTCCCGGATCCTACGTTCGGCGGCCTTTTCCCGGGCATGACCAGTGAGGAGATCATGTCGCTCCTTACCAGCTCGGCGTCATAACGCCGGTTTTCCCAGCCATTCAAAAAAAACCTCCCTCCCCTTTCGTTCGCGGGGCGGGAGGTTTTTTAATCACTCTACAGCCGGTTCACAGCCAGCGGGCTACCCGCTCGCCTTCCCGTACCGCATCCATGATCTTGCCGACAGCATCGCAGTCGCCGATGACATGGATTTCGGGGGCTTTCATGGAGAGTTCGGCTACAATGCCGGCTTTTGCTTTCACTCCGATCAGGGGACCGACATTGACCGCGCCGTCCGCGCCGGGAGCTTTCACGCCGACAGCGATAGCTACCAGTTCAGCTTCCAGCCCCCACCGTTTCCCGTTCGGAAGGACAACTTCGGCGCCTTCGTCGATGATGGCGGTAAGAGCGGTTTCGGTCATGACCCTGACTTTCGGTTTCCTCTTCAGCATGGCGTACATTTCCAGCCGGACATGTTGGTTGTTCTGTTCCATGAGTTTCGAGGTCATTTCCACCAGCGTTACATCGAACCCTTTATCGGCAAGATAGCAGGCGGTTTCGCAGCCCACATCGCCGCCCCCGATCACCACCGCTTTTTTTCCTTTATATTTCGAAATATCGCGGAGAACATCGGTTGCAAATGCGACATGCGGTTTGTCCATCCCGGGAACATCCGGTGCGATATTCTCGCCGCCGACAGCAATAACTAATGCATCGGGAGCCGCTTCCTCCACCAGTTTCTGGGTCACCTCGGTGTTTAGTTTTACTTTCACCGTGCTGTTTTTCAGTTCTTCCTCGAACCACGCGATCAAACGCGCGACATCCTGTTTGAAATGAGGACGGCTTCCGGGATAGAGAGCTCCGCCCAGGTACGGCCTCTTTTCATAGATGGTGACATCGTGGCCGCGACGGCTGGCTGTTATGGCGCAGCGGATTCCGGCAGGGCCTCCCCCGACGATCATGACCTTCTTGGGATGTTCCGTTCGGGAGATTTGCGTCTCCCCTTCATGGGAAACATACGGATTCACCGAGCAGATGAGCGGCTCGTTGACCCAGAGCTGCTGGTAGCAGTTGTTGCAGCGGATGCAGGGGGTTATTCTTCTCTGTTTTCCTTCTTTGGCTTTTACCGGCCAGAAAGGGTCCGCGACGATCGTTCTTCCGAGAGCGACCATATCGCACTTGCCTTTGGCGATGTGATCTTCCGCTTCCTCCGGGACCGTGATCGATCCGGTGCCCATCACCACCTGGTCGGGGCAGATTTTTTTGACTCCTTCGGCCAAAGGCATCAGCGTGTTCCGTTCGACATAGAGCGCCGGCACGGACGAATATTCGCTGGAAACCAGATTCTCTGTGGAAGTGGAACTCACATGAAGGTAGACGACATCGAGTCCCGCCAGGTGTTGCGCGATTTTCAGACCCGTCGGGATGTCGATTCCTCCGGGCAGCTCTTCATACGCACTGAACTTGATTCCCACCGCAAATCCGGGATACCGCTCATGAATACCTCTGACAATGTCGGAAGGGAACCGCATCCTCTTCTCGAATGAACCGCCGTATTTGTCGGTGCGCACATTGGTGTTCGGCGACATGAACTGACCGACCAGATAACTGTGCCCGCCGTGAATCTCGACACCGTCATATCCTGCCTCACGGGCGTATCCGGCCGCTTTTATAAAGCTTTCGACAAGGAGGTCGACTTCGTCGGTGGTCAGCTCGCGGGGTTTCAGCGCATAGTTGTTGCTGTATACCGCGGAAGGGCCTTCTCTTCCGATTTTTCCGCCATTGAGCGTGAACTGGCAAAAGATTTTGGTATCCAGCGCATGGATGGCATCGACCAGTTTTTTATGCGAGGGAATGAACCTTGCATCATACAGACCGACTTTGGGTTTCCCGCAGAGCTTGTCATAGATACGGGTGGCGCCGGTAATGATCAGCCCGATTCCTCCCCGGGCGCGTTCTTCGTAGTAGCGGATGGTCGTGTACGGCCAGGTCTCATCGGTGCTTAGAAGCCCGTTGTTCATGGGCGCCATGACCGTGCGGTTTTTGATCTCGACCGAGCCGAGTTTTATGGGGCTGAAAAGATTGGGAAATGACACCTGTTTCTCCTTTTGTTTCAGTTATTTAATTATTTCATTGAGAGTATTTCAGGAAAATGAATTCTTTCCTTATACGGCAAAGAATAAAAAATAGAATAATTGAGCATGAAAGTCAATGTGTGAAAGCGCCTCTTTTTATGTATAGGAAAAATGAATCAAACAGTTGCTTCTTAAAAAAGGAAACGCCGCTCACAGTTTCAGATTTGACGGATTACAATCCATTGAGTATCTTTCATACTCCTGAAAAATGAAAACTTTAACACCGAAAATATAATCGCTTATCAAGTTGACACAGTAAAGGTAAGAACAGGAGTATAAAGACACCCTCACCACATGTCCTCTTTCCCGTAAACGGGCGAGTGGAATAACCTGTTGACTTTCATAACCAGTTATTTATCATACACATCTGGGTTTTCCCCTCTCTTTGCAAGAGAGGGGATCAAGGGGTGAGTTAAAAAATGGTATTTACAAATAAACGTTTGTTTAAATATAAAATCAACGTGTTGTCTAATTTTGATAAGCGATAAATATTTTTTCCCAGGCTGGGATAGTTGAAAAAAAATCTGCACATTTCTGTCCGGGCGCTCGTTGAATTCCTGCTCCGCTCGGGCGATCTCGAACCCGGATTTTTCGGTCCTGTCAGCCCTGTTGACGCCATCAGGGCGCATCAGAAAATCCAGAAATCGCGGGGGATTGAATATCTTTCCGAACAGACCGTCTCACACCAGATCGAAACCGACAGGTTCGTTCTTTCCATACAGGGGAGAATAGACGGAATATTTTCCTGTCCCGGCGGAGTGATCATCGATGAGATAAAGATCACCTCAAAAGATATGGACGATATCTTACAGCAAGAAAATCCCCTTCACTGGGGGCAGGTTAAATGTTATGCCGCCATCTATTCGATTCAACACGATCTTGAAAAAATCGAAGCCCAGTTGACCTACTGTCGTTTCGAGACCGGCGAGACTCGTGAAATCCGTCGTTCATTTCACAGAGAAGAACTGGAGAATTTCTTCCGGTCGCTAATAGACAGATACCTCTCATGGGCGGAGAAAATCGCCGATTGGACCGGGGAGCGCGATGAATCTCTTAAAGCTCTGGCATTCCCCTTTCCGGCGTACCGTTCGGGGCAGCGTTCGATGGCCGCATCGGTCTATACGACGATACGGGATCACGGCCATCTCCTTATCCAGGCTCCGACCGGCATCGGAAAAACCATCGCCGCCCTGTTCCCGTCGGTGAAAGCCCTTCCCGAAGGCATCGCATCCAAAATCTTTTATCTGACTGCGCGGACAACCGGTAAAACGGTCGCTGAAAACGGGCTTTCGGTTTTGAGAAATTATGGCATGAAACTCAAATCTCTGAATCTTACCGCAAAGGAAAAGATATGCTTTTGCCCGGAGGCGGCCTGCAGCGGTGAAGAGTGCGAGTTTGCGCGGGGATATTACGACCGTATCCGGGAAACCCTCGATGACGCTTTCTCCGAGGATTCGTTCACCCGGGAGGACATCGAACGGATCGCCATGAAACACCGGGTGTGCCCGTTCGAATTTTCCCTCGATCTTTCGCTCTGGGTGGACTGTATCATCAGCGATTACAACTATGTTTTCGATCCACGGGTATACCTGAAAAGGTTCTTTCAGGAAGAAAACGGAGAATATGTTTTCCTGGTGGATGAAGCGCATAACCTTGTCGACAGGGCGCGGGATATGTTTTCGGCGGAGATGAGCAAGAAGCCTTTTCTGGAATTGAGGCATTCGGCGCGGAACCAGTTTCCGGAGATATATCAGGTGCTTGGACGGATCAATACCTGGATGGTCGGCGCGCGGAAACGGTGTGAAGAATGCAATCCCTTTGCGGAAAAGGTTCCTCCTTCCACCCTTTTCCCTCTTCTCAGAAAATTTCTTTCGGTCACCGAGCGATGGCTTATACTCAACAGGAAGGCATCTTTCCGTGATGAGCTGCTTGACCTTTATTTTGTTGTGCACAGTTTCATGCGGACGGCAGAGCGGTATGATGAAAGGTATGTCTCCCTGTATGAAAAGAAAGGGGACGATATTGCACTAAAATTGTTCTGCATCGATCCTTCGAATCATCTTAAAGAAACGCTGGAACGAGGCAGTTCCGCGATTTTCTTTTCTGCTACTCTGACCCCGGCCGATTATTTCAGAAAGATTTTCGGATGCAGTGATTCTGCACGCGAGATGGTACTCGCCTCGCCATTTCCGTGCGAAAATCTCTGCCTGCTCATTTCGGGAAAAATATCAACCTTCTACAACCACCGTGAGCGTACAAAAGATGCAGTTGCCCGGAAAATCCATTCCCTTGTGAAACAGAAGAGAGGGAACTATCTCTTGTTTTTTCCTTCGTATGAATACATGACAATGGTCTATAACAGCTTTATCCCGGAGAGTCCCGATACAGCTTCAATAGTGCAGGCTCAGGGTATGTCCGAACAGGAGCGCGAGCAGTTCATCGAACGGTTCTCGAAGGAGAATGAAGAGACGTTGGCCGGGTTTGCGGTAATGGGCGGAGTATTCGGAGAGGGGATAGACCTTGTCGGAGACCGTCTGACCGGTGCGGTTATAGTCGGCGTCGGTCTCCCGGGAATCTGCCTCGAACGTGAGCTGATCAAAGAATACTATGCAGACCGGAGCGGAGAGGGTTTTGAATTCGCCTATCTCTATC
>JBAYHX010000231.1:0-5671 GCA_041665965.1 Candidatus Latescibacterota bacterium | reverse complement strand
TTTGTTGCTTTACCCAATTTTTATGCTCGGGATGTTTTTTGTTTACAAAATATTTTGTATCATGGCTGTCTCGGATTGGCTGCTGATCATGACGACTTTTATACGACGAATATTTTTCTTTATACATTTGGTGATTTTTATACGGCTCTTTCTCATTCACCACTACTTTGTAAGAATTATAGAGGTCATAACTACGATACCGGGAAGGCAATGATGATTTGGTAATCCAACGTCCTTTTTCAAAATAAATAAACCGATGTTTGGTGATATTGTAGTAAACTTCAATATCAGGTAAGTAGTAATACTCAACATAATCATAACCGGCCGGACCCCAGATTGGCTGACTTACTACGTTGAAGTTGAGATTTACATGTATTTGTGCATCTGCTGTTATTGACAAGAACAATGCTGCGATCAATGCAATGAAACAACGCATACTATACCTCCTTTTTCTTTTTCCGCTTTATCATCCGACTGCTGTCAGCCGGGATTATTCATAAACGTATGGGTTCGCTCTATTGCAGGGTAATATCACCGGCGTTTGTTGTGTTTCCGATGGTGACCGATACATCGGTTTTCGTGAACTTTTTATTGAGAGTATCGACAACCGCCACAGTGTAACTCCCCGCCGGGAGGAAGCCCAAAAGGAAATTCCCGCTGTCTTCTTTCACTATTGTCGAGGTAACCGTATCGGTTCCGGCGATAGCGTAAGCAACAGGAGCGTTCTGATAGTTTAAAACTTTCCCGGAAATGGCGCCGGACTGTGCCTTGGCGATCAAACGCAACATAGGATCGAGTTTGTATCCCTGATTTTGTCCCATGGTATGGATAGAGCGGGCGGCATCAAAATCCACGATCAGTTCTGTTGTAATTCCCGCTTCGATGGTGAATCCGTTGCCCAGTTTCAGTCCGCTGGTCGCCCCGCTCGGGACATCGAGAGGATAGGTCGTTCCATCGACTACCACCTCCGCGTTGGTGATTTTCAGCCGAATCTGGCCGTACTGACCGGGATCGAGCTGTTTTTCTCCCAGAAGAGAAGTTACGCCGTTCGAAAGTGCCAGCAAGTCGAATGTCTGTGGCTGATTATTTATGACGATCCAGTTCTCACCGCCGGTTTGAAGGTTTGCGGTTATTTCCGAAAAAGTGATGTTCACTTTATCGAAATACCCCGGAGCATCGGTCAACTGAACTTTCAAACTGCCGGTCGATGAGTTTTCTGTTGATGATTTACTGCACCCCCAGAGTATGACGGCTGTAAATAAACACAATCCCAATAAAAATATATTCCTCATGGCATCCCCTTTTGGTGAGCGGTTAACTCACTTGAAAAATATCTTTTGACATATAGAGCTAATTGCAAAAGTCGTTTTGGAAACTAAAAAATGATAAGTTTTATTACTTCAGCCCCCTAACCCTCAATCCCTTTCCCCCAAAGGGGGCAAGGGAACTTGTTGCTCCACAGTGTTTGCTGCTTCGCAGGCACGATAAAGATGTGTCCTGCCCCCTCCGGGGGAAGGATGTCCGGAGGACAGAAAAGGGGCTGCCTTCAAAAAAGACTTTTGCAAAAGGCTCATATATTTTATCATTTACTATACGGTTTAAAATGTTACCGCACCCCTGGCTATTTAAAGTATAATCTTACTCCGACAGCCGCGTTGAGATCGATCTCCGTGTCCGGTAATACGTCAAGAACGGGAACAACTTCAAAGAAAAGATCGATTGGGGAGTCAGCGAACAGATAGGTGATCCCAAAGGGTATGCGAATCCCGACCAGTGCATCTGTATCGAGTTTGACTCTGACCCCCAAACCAAAGTAAACGGGGAGTCGGCCGCTGAAACCTTCCGGCTTTAGAATGGAGAAGTTGTGAAACAGATAGTCCGCATGGATTTGAAATGATGTGTTATGCGAGAAGGACCAGGCGGCGGCGGCATCGAAAGCCCGTGTCGAACCGACCCATTTTTTTGCGCTGATGCCGGTTGGTTCACCAAGGATTACACCGATACCCAGCCCACTTTGAGCGCTTGCCCCTCCTCCGCCCTGCCCCATGGAAATCGGTGCCGCACTGGCGCTCAGCCCGTTTTGAGCGCTTGCCTCGTGCATTCCAAACACCATGGTAAACAACACGAACATTACGAATAATTTTTTCATTTTTCTCTCCCTATTGTTTTTTACCGATACATATGCTAACCGTTGAGCGCGTTAACGCGTCCATTCGAGCGACATGATAATCACGTTCATTTTTTTATTTTTGCAGCAGCATCTCGAACAGCAGCACTTAAAGTACTCCAGGCGCTTTCCACACCATCCTTAAGATGCTCCCAGGCGTCCTCGCTGGCCTCGCTCAGTTCTTTCAGCTTGGCCTTCGCGGCATCAACCTTCTGCTCAAGCTCGACAACCTGCTTTGCATATTTGACACGCGCGTCGGCTGTAGCACTCTTCGCCTGGGCTTTCAATTCGGCCAATTTGGCCTGCGCCAGTTCCATCTCGGCCTCTAATTTCTGTTTGTAGGCTTTTTTTGTGCTCATAAAGTATTTCCTTTGTTAATTGATTTAGGATTCTTCAGGCTTACTTGATAAGATGATTCGGCAAAAAAGTGTTACACCTTCTTCCTTCCAAAAAACAGGAGCATGCCGCCGATTGCTATTGCTCCCACTCCAGCCCAAACCGGGATGTTGACTGTCTGCTTGTCATTTATCGAAAGCTCGATCGGTCCCAGCTTGGCGCCATGAGTCTCTTTTGTGTAGCTGAAATTGCCATACACCAACCCGAGGGCGCCGGCCACGATCAGTACGATTGCCACTATTTTAATTGCGCTCATTTCCTCCCCTCCTATGATTGAAACTCTTGTATCCCCGCCACAGACAGCGCGTCAGGGTGTAATTATCAAAATCTTAACTGCTGGCAACCGGACTTTCTGCCCACTCCTCGATCCACCAATCCCCTGGGTATCCCCTTGTGCTCATTCACCTCCCTGCCCTGAAGGGACTCTTTCTCGGGAATCCCTTCAGGATATAGGCGGTACTTTATTGAGCGCTTACTTCAATAAGACCAACTTCTTTATCGAAACGAAGGATCCGGCTTCCAGACGGTAGAAATACACACCGTTTGAGAGGCTGGTTATTCCCGAATTGGCGTTTAATGTCAAGGTATGACGGCCAGCCCCCTGTATGCCGTTCACGAGCGTGGCAACCTCCTGACCGGCCATATTGTAGACCTTCAGTGAAACCATACCCTCTTTCAGAAGATTATATTGAATTATTGTAGACGGATTGAACGGATTCGGGAAGTTCTGCGAGAGCGAGAATTCACGAGGCGTCAATTCATTCTCGATAGCAGTCGGTATCTCCTCGGGCTTGGAAACGGAATTTACGTCTAATGTAACCGCGCCAATCCTCGTCAATGCTCTGCCGTCCAGCGTTGCGCCGGTCTCAAGCGTGATTGACTGATCAGCCATGATGGTTCCGTGGAAAACAGAGGTTGTTCCAAGAGTTGCTGAAGAACCGACCTGCCAAAAGATATTGCGAGCCTTTGCGCTGCCTGCCAGAATAACCTGACGGCCCTCAGTCGTGGTGAGCGTGGACCCTATCTGGAATATCCAGACTGCATTCGCGTCACCGCCGGCGTCGAGCGTGAGATCCCCTGATGATATCGCAAGCGAGGATGTGGATTTATAGAGGCCGGGGGTAAGGGTTTGCCCGCCGATATTTCCGGATACAATGACAGCAGCCGGTGTTACTCGTCCGGCGGCGTCGTTAAACGCTGTGGTCAAGTCGAGTTCGGCAGCAGCTGCGACACTATCGCCCGCGTGCTGTGACCCATTCACTATTCCGGGCGGAAATCCGGTTATCGCAGTACCCGGACCTGATCCAACATCTCCATTGACAATGGTGCCATCGGAAGCGACATTGGTGACCGTAGCGCCGGCCAGAACCGCAAAATTGGCGGCAGATCCAAGGTTTACTGTTGCTGGAGAAACTGCTATGGCGGCAGGCGCAGCCATAAAAGCAGCTATCAGCATCGCGCCGAAGAAACGTGCGCATCTGCCTGTGAAATGTGCTTGATTTGTTATAGTTATCTTCATACGATCCTCACTTTTTAGTTAAAGTATGCCATGTTCACACAGGTACAATTCCATCATGACATATCAATATTGGCATTTATTGCAAATTCGGGGTTTGACTTTCCCCGAATCAAAGCACCTTTCGTCCTTCAATAACTCTGAGTAAGACGACCACAATTGCGATCACCAGGAGAATGTGAATGAATCCGCCCATGGTGTAGGAAGTGACTAAACCCAGGAGCCACAGGATAATCATAATAACAGCGATAGTGTAGAGCATTGCGGCGCTTCCTTTTCTGACGATTAATAATTTTTGACTTGTTCTTGAAGGAGCGTGGTTTAAGAAATCTCTCGGTTCAGCCCGATTGTTTTGAAATAAATCCGAATCTGATGGATTTTTGTTCCCAAACCGGTAAGCCCCCTGCTGCAATTGATTCTTATGATACAATAAATAGGAGCGTTGTTTACATCGCCAGATGCTGTAAATACGGTATTTGCTTCCAATTTTATTGAGAGTCAAATACCGTATTTACAATTTGACAGAACTATCTGAATCAATCAACTATGGCTGAACAAAGAATACGATGCACCGATTCGCAGCCCGGCCAACTTCCGTGGTATTAGTTGCAACGGGTTCGAGTTTGCCTCTGCCTACAGTTGTCATGCGATCCGCGGAAATGCCTTTTTTTACAAGCCAGGTTTTCACTGCGTCCGCTCGACGTTCCGAGAGTTTCTGGTTATACTCTACGGTGCCCACACTATCCGCATACCCGGCAATTTGCACCCGCACATCGGGATTGGCGACAAGAGACTTTTGAGCTATCTCCAGAATTTCGTTGGACAGTTTCGTCAGAGTACTCTTGTCGAATGCAAAATTGACTCCACGAAGAACTACGATAGTCCCTTTTTCGAGAGCAACAGGTTTTGACCCTTTATCGATGAATACTATCGGGAAATCGTCCTTCGGATCCAACGGGTTTGACCCGCGGTGCACTTCAACGCCATCATTAACGCCGCCGCTGTCCGTGTCAACCGCCAGGGGATTGGTTCTGTACTGATTCACTTCAGAGCCATCGTTCAAATTGTCGCCATCGGTGTCGGCATTTAATGGATTGGTTTTGTACTGATTCACTTCTGCGCCGTCGTTCAATCCATCGCCATCCGTGTCGGCTTTCAGCGGATCGGTTTTATACTGATTCACTTCAGCGCCATCATTCAAACCATCGCCATCGGTGTCGGGATTGAGCGGATCGGTTTTATACTGATTCACTTCAGCGCCATCGCTCAAACCATCGCCATCGGTATCCCATTTCAATGGATCGGTTTTGTACTGATTCACCTCGGCGCCATCGCTCAAACCATCGCCATCGGTATCCCATTTCAATGGATCGGTTTTGTATTGATTCACCTCGGCGCCATCGTTCAAACCATCGCCGTCCGTGTCGGCTTTCAGCGGATCAGTAAGGTATTTGAGGACTTCGTCGCCGTCCGATAGACCATCGCCATCGGTGTCCCATTTTAGCGGATTGGTGTGATACTTGTGGACTTCGTCACCGTCCGAAAGCCCATCGCCATCCGTGTCAGGATTCTTAGGATCGGTGCCTATTGTT
>JBAYHX010000230.1:0-5725 GCA_041665965.1 Candidatus Latescibacterota bacterium | reverse complement strand
GCGGCTGGGACCGTCACGGTCTTATCAGCGATTATTCGAAAGTTACCCCGGCGGGTTACAAGGATCCCTATGGCCTTGATGTCCCGATCAACTCCTTTGCGGAGTATTATTATACCACCTGGTGGAAAGGAGCCATGATAGAAAGCGGGGAGACCGCTGCGCCGCCAATGCGTCTTTCCGGTTACGGCCGCATCAATGACGGTACCGCCAACCCGGAAGATTTTCACGGTAGCGTGATTGTGGTGGATCCTTTAGGGCAGGGCGATGGAAAAACCGTACAGGAAGGTGTGGACAAAGCTCGTCCCGGTGATACGGTATTTGTCAGGCCGGGAACTTACAAGGAAACGGTACGGCTCGGGAAAGGGATTCGTCTCTGGGGTCAGAATCCCTATACAACCATCATAGACAGCGAAAACAAGGGTTCATCGATAACCGCCGCAAATAATTGCGATATTTCCGGTTTCACTCTGACCGGAACCGGTTTCGATTATTCCAGCGATCGTTTCCGCGCCGCCATTCATGCTGTCGACTGCGATTCGACACTGATAATCAGGGGCAATATCTTTTTCAGCAATTCAGTGTTCGGCGTTCTTGTGGAGAGCTCGCGCTTCGACGGTTACAACACCACATCTGCCGACCGTTACATCGCCCCGGAAAACGCCCTCGATACCATCGCGTATAAAGGCTATTCCAATCCCCGGATCATCGGCAATACTTTCTATAATATCGGAGAACGGGCGGTATACTGCATTCATGCCGCGCCTGAAATCGCAAACAATATTTTTATGGGCAATCTCAAAACCCTTGGAATGACCCAGCTTTCAAAACCTTTCATCCATCATAACGTTTTCTATCGAAACAATGTTTCCATCAACATCAACCGCTCTGCTCCAATTATCTGCCGTAATATCATGATCGGTAATTACTGGGGCCAGCGTGTCATGGAAGGCTCTCTGCCGGTAATTCACGACAACCTCACCTGGAATTCCCCGTATTATAAGGAATTTGCAGAGGACGGAAACTATATAAAATATTTTCCCGTGCCCGGCAATGGGGAAATCGAGGTTGATCCACGGTTTGTCAACATGAATGGCGGCGATTTCCGTTTCGCACCCGATTCGCCTTTTGCGGGAAAAAATAAAAAATACGACCATTACGGCATCATCGAGGGACCAGGAATTCAGGTTCCCCCGACTATAGAGTGTGAATACTCCTGGGCAGAGGAGTTCCTCCACCGTACCGACGAAACTCGGGCCGTCATAGCAGCGATCGACTCTGTGAATGCAAGGATAAAGACGCTGAACCTTTCCTATACGATCACCTACAGGAGCTTTATGTATTCCGAGTACGATTCTTCCGGAAACCAGGCCGCTTTCGAGCTGAAGGATAAACCTGTGAGCGGTTTTGATTACGTTGCGAAATCATGGCGCTGGAATGACGGGAAACGGGAAAAAATATATAGCTGTTCCTTCTTCGGCGGAGGGAAAACGCTCTCCGATTTAGGGACAGTTAACTTCGACGGCAGAAGGGTACATGCCCTTTCCGGACGGTTCGCCTACCCGGGGCCGGAATCAGACACCCATGCGATTGGAGAACCGCCCTGCCGTGAGAACATCGGCGGTCTGTATCTCGACTACGACCAGTACATCAACGGTTCTATCGGCCCCGCCGGAACTTTTTACTACGGATATCTTCGCATTCTCGGTGGAGAAGTTCTAAAGGAGCGTGAGATGATCGATGGCCGTGAATGTTTGGTGGTAAGGTATCCGCACCTCGGACAGGATCAGGTATATAAGTTCTATCTCGACCCCAAACTCGGATACAGGCCTATCAAACTTGAACAATATTTCGACAGGAAACTTTACCGCCGTATCGATAATTACCGGTACGCTCCGGCAGGTGGTGTATGGCTGCCGGTTTCTGTCAGAATTACAGACTACGCGGTGAAAAAGCCGGCGGAGGGCAGGGTCATAGGAATCACAGTCATGCGGGTAACGCCGGAAACGCTCGTATTCAATGGACAACAGGTGGATGTGACGAACTATCTCCCCTCGGCGTTGAATTTCGAGGAATATGCAAAAACCGGGACATACATTCCTCCGGTGAAAAAAACCCGCAAGAAAAAAGAAGATATGTGACGGATGGGGAATTTTCGATCTGTAATCCCGGGGCAGGGGAGAATGATGGCAATTTTTGTTAAAATCACCTGCTGTATCCTATTATCAACGATGACTGCTGCGCCCTTGCGGGCTGCCGGAAACGAGTTGAAAGGCAGGGTCATAGACGCCTCCTCGGAAAAACCGGTACCCGATGTTTTCGTATTCCTTGTAAAAGACGGAGCGAGTGGAGTGACCGGGGATGACGGATGGTTCATTATCGAAACCTCGAAAACCGGACAGGATACCCTTGTCTGCCAGAATACCGATTATACTGAGAAGAAGATAGCAGTCACAATTCCGGGAACAGTCGAGGTCAGGCTTGAAACGGAAATGTATGTCCTCGAGACGGTCGAAGTCAGAGCAGCAAAGCCCGATGAACTTCCTCCGTATGAGCGTACCTCCGCAAGTGTGAATCTCATCACTAGAGAAAACATCCCCGAACGTTCTGCAACGGTCGATGAGGTGCTGGACAGTGAGATCGGGGTAGATACCCGCTCTCTCGGCGGTATCGGGGGAAGAACCACTATCAGCATCCGCGGCTCGACTTCCGACCAGGTGTCGGTATATATGGATGGTATTCCGCTTTCGGCCGGCGGGAGCGGAGTTTCCGGCTTTGCCTTTGTCCCGATGAGTCAGGTCGACCGCATCGAAATATATCGCGGGACATCGCCGGGAACATTCGGTTCCGGCGCAATGGGCGGAGTTGTGAACATTTCGTCACCCCCGACGCAAAAGGGCGGGGGAATAGATGCATCGACTTCCTACGGTTCGTTTGGGACAAATCACCAGACGGCGATGCTTCGTTTTGGGGAAAAATGGGGAAGAGTTCTTCTCTCCGCGGGAAGAAACGCCAGCGAGAACAATTTCAGATATCTTGACAACCGTGGAACAACCATTGATAAGAGCGATGACGGCTGGGAGAAGAAAAAGAACAGCGACTTTGAATCTGAAAATTACATGGCCCGTTGGGATGAAACCATAGGCGGCAGCCATTCTTTCATGGCAAAGATTTCCGCGACCGATACCGGCCACGGGGTATCCGGATTGGGAAGCCGGCCAGTCTTTGACGCCCGGGTTTCCTCTCTCGGGCTCCTCGCTCAAACGCGGTATTGCTATCGAGACCTTGCGGACACCCAGATATGGTTTATGAAAGAGAAACTGAATTTTTCCGATCCGAGTGACGAATCGGGGAAAATCGGGCGGCAGGACACCGACGACACGATCAAGGTACAGGGGGTCACATCCAACGTAAAACATGTGTTCGGCCCCGGGCTTTTCACCACGCAGGTCGAATACAAGGTCGAAACCTACGAATCCCGCGATTCTTTCGATACATCGGTCACTCTTCCCTCGAAACGCTCTTCTCTTGGCGCAGGAATCGAGGCGGAGATTATGTTCTTGGATGGCGCTCTGTGGGTCTGCCCCCGGATGTATACGACCCTTGTAAAGGATCATATTCAGGACACGAGTATATTCCTCGCGCACCTTGCCGCAGATTCGACCACATCGATAGATCGTCATTCTACTGCCTATTCACTGGGACTCAGATACCGTATCAAGCCCTCGTTAACTCTCCGCGCAAACGCCGGTCTATTCCCAAGGCTCCCACAATTCAGCGAACTGTTCGGCGATACGGGCGATGTCGTCGGGAACACGAAGCTCACCGAGGAGAAGGGCGCAAACTTCGATACCGGATTCTATTATCATCCGGGCGCAGGAACTTTCGAAGCGGATATGAGCGTGTTTTATCGTTCCGCGAAAGACCTCATCCAGCGGCGTACATACGGAGATTATCTCATCTCCGAAAACATCGGGAAAGCGGAGATCGCGGGCGTCGAGTCCTGGGTTGGCGGGTCATTTCCAAAATTTCCCGCTACATACCGTTTTTCTATCTCCTGCCAGGATGCAAAAAACCGCTCCGACGAAACAGTCATCCAGAAACAGCGGTACTTTGGGAAATACCTTCCGTATCATCCGATATGGAAAGGGAATACGAGGGTGAGTGTCCGGAAGTTCGAACATCTTTCGCTCATCTGGAAAATGGATTGGGAAGGGGAATGTTACAAAGGTCCGTCAAACCTTTCCGATGAAAAGCTCCCGTCACGCGTCATTCATTCGATTGTGCTGCGCAGTAATATCTGGGATCATCTCGATGCAGTGTTCGAGGCTGCCAACATAACCGATAATCATGCGCCCGACCGCTGGGGATACCCCAAGCCAGGCCGCGGATTTTACATCACCCTTGCCTGGAACGGTGAATTTGGGGAAAGTAATAAAACCGATAAGAAATGATATTTTTCCTCATTATAGCTTTTTCCACGACTACCATACAGTCATTTACCCGAAAGCATCTACCCGAGTAGTGAATCCTTCAGGGATAAGAATGCCCGTAACGCAGGGCAGTTATTATCCACTGTATCTGCGTAGTGATTCTTAGTGTTTGTTTTCCGGAATCTGATTACCGGAAGTTCCCGGATGATAATAGAGACGATATTTGAAATGCTTTGCCGCGAGGAGAATTTTTCCATGCGGATTTGCGGGGATATCTTTACGGGTGACCAAAAAAGCGGCGGCGGAATCGGCAAGGAACGGAGATGCGTCGGGAATAACCGTAAGAGGTTTTCCTGTGTAGAAAGCGAGGGTATAGAGACTCTTGTCCGTGCTGTAAAGATGGTAGTCACGGCTGTTCCCGAGGTGGTTGATATCACGGGTCAGGGGAGAAAGATCCGAGGAAGTGGGATAGAACACCGCTCCGAGGGAAAGCGCCGGGAGCAGGATAGACATGACGGCGGCCAGGAGGAGCGGGCCTTTTAGGGGCGCGCCAGCATGTCCATTGTCAGTCCGCTCCGGTTCAGGGCGGAGACGAATTGCGGTAAGGATTGCGAGAGGCACGAACAGGTTAAGAACATAGAGCGGCAGGCGTGATTTTACCAGACAGAAAAAGAAGAGCGGCAGGAGAATCCAGCTCGCCAGGAAGACCTCGACGGGCGGGATGTTCCTATTCCGTACAGCTTTCCACGGAAATGACCGTCGGAGTGACTGAAACAGATACCCGGTCCAGGGGAGTATTCCGAGGATGAGTGTGAGAGGATAGATAAGGAATGTGTTATTCCGGTGGTGTACTGTGGTAAGCATTCGTCCGGCCACCTCGTTCCCGAGGAAATAATTCATAAGGCCGGGGTGTATGGCGGATACGGTGATATACCAGGGGAAGGCAATGAGGCAAAAGAGCGCTATACCCGAAAGTGAATACATTCGGCGGAAAAAAGTTCCGTCTCTCAGATACAGTGAGTACCCGGCGACGGCCAGGAAAGGAATCAGAATTCCGACCGGACCCTTGGTCATGAAGGCCAGCCCCAAAGCGGCATATCCGCCAAGGAGCGCCCCCCTTCCTCCGGGCGAGCGATTGAACCTTCGCCAGAAAAGAAGGAGTGCGAGCGTTTCCCAGAACGTGAGTTGTATGTCCGTTGTGATAATATTTCCGGCGATGAATGGCAGGAGCGAGGTGAGGAACACTACGCCCGCCAGGAAAGCGGAACGCTGTCTTCCCAGTTCCCGTGCGAGAT
>JBAYHX010000229.1:0-5790 GCA_041665965.1 Candidatus Latescibacterota bacterium | reverse complement strand
TTTTTCTTATTCGCTTATCGAGATGACTCCGCTAAATGTGTTTATATTCAGTAAAGATAACCCCCTTCTGGCCTTTCAGGCCACCTTCCCCCCTTGCGGGGGGCAGGAACAGCATGTGTCTCCTCAACTTCCCTTGCACCCATTTATGGGGGAAAGAGATTGAGGGAAAGGGGGGTTGAGTAGGTTTGCTGAGTCAACTAGATAAGCGATTTTTCTTATTCTTTAGCATCTCCTTCTCGACTCTTAGCCATTTTTGTCTGGTCTTGAGCGAAACGTTCATTTCTTGCTTTTTCAATCCCAATAGCCACGAGCGCTTCTGACTCTTCAGCTTCAAATTCACATTGCAGCAAAACAACCTGGGCTTCCATTACTTTACGCTTACGCTCCAATTCAAATTGTTTGTGTGCAATTTCCTGCTGGCGTAATAATAGCTGCTCATTGTCTTTCGTCTCTTGTGATAACCGCGCCGAACCGGTCAATACACCTTCCGAACCAACATAGACATCAAGCAGTTCGATGCCATCACTTGTCAGCTTAAATTCGCGAATCTGATTGGAGTGCGCCATACCGCGCGATTTAAGAACGTACAATCCTCTATTGCGCTCACCCCCAATTTCAATATCACGCAGAAGCAGCCAGGTATCTATCAAGGATGAAATGTAAATATCGGTAATCTCCAACGCATCTCTGTCGGCTGTGAGACTTGTGAAGAATGCAGTGATCCCCTTCATCTTCAAAAAATCAACAAGCCTCAGTAACATTGTTTTTACTTCAGTTTGGTTCTCTCCCATTACGAACGCATTAATAGGATCGAGGATAACGATGTTAGGTTTAAATGTATTTATCAATTTGATACACTTCGTCAGGTGAGCTTCCAATCCGTAGAGTGTCGGGCGTGACGCATGGAACTGAAGAATTCCTTTTTTCACCCACGGTTCTAACGATATTCCAATTGAATTCATATTGCGCACGAGCTGGTTCGGGGATTCTTCGTACGTAAAAAAGAGAACGCGCTCTCCCCTCCTGCATGCCGCTTCGACAAATTGCGCGGCAATGCTCGTCTTGCCTGTACCGGCGGTGCCTGAAACAAGCACGGTGCTGCTCTGAAAATAACCTTTGCCGGACAGCATGGTGTCAAGACGTGGAATACCGGTGGAAATTCTCTCGTTGGATGAAGTGTGAGTCAATCCCAGCGAAGTGACAGGCATAACCGAGAAACCATCTTCATCGATAAGGAAAGGATACTCGTTCGTACCGTGGGTTGAACCGCGATATTTGACAATACGCAGCCGTCGTATGGATGATTGATCGTTCACTCGATGATCCAGCAGAATGACACAATCGGAGACGTACTCTTCCAAACCTTGACGCGTTAACCTGTGTTCGCCTCTCTCTCCGGTGATTATTGTTGTTACGCCTTTCTTTTTCAGCCAGCTAAACAACCGGCGCAGTTTTGCACGCAGTATAAGAGGATTCTGCACCCCCGAAAAAAGCGATTCAATGGTATCAAGCACCACGCGTTTGGCTTCGATGCTTTCAATCGCATGATGGATTCGGACGAACAAAGCTTCCAAATCGTATTCTCCGCCGTCTTCCCGTTCATACTGTTCAATGTGAAGATGCTCAAGAAAAATCTTTTTGCGCGCGACAAGGCTGGCCAGATCGAACCCCAGGGAAAGAACGTTTTCTGTAAGTTCTGCTTCTGTTTCTTCGAAAGACACAAAAACACCCGGTTCGTTATACTGCGTTGCTCCGCGAACAAGAAACTCCATGGCAAAGAGTGTCTTTCCGCAACCCGCACCGCCGCATACAAGCGTCGTTCTCCCTTTCGGTAATCCTCCGCCCGTGATTTCGTCAAATCCTTCAATACTCGTAGGTGATTTGAGCAGTATCCTGCTTTGTAATGGCACGCTGTTTTTTTTCAAGAGCTTTTTCCTCCTGATATCTTTAAACCAGATATCTTGATAATAATCTTGACAATTAGCCCGATCTATTCATAAACTCAAGGATAAAATCCCCCCGCCGTTTTACGGCGACCCCCTTGCTAAGGGGGTTGAACAAAGAAGAAAAAGACAGCCTCGTACAAAATTCTCCCCCTAACAAGGGGAGATGCCGACAGGCAGTGGGGATTTCTGATTCAATGATTGTGATGAATATTTTTTATGAATTATCAGGGTTAGCATCTTTCTAAAGTAAAAATATTTTTATCATAACTAATTCCGCTTGACCCCGCATACTCATCAGTTATAGGGTATTGTGATTTAATGCATATAATTTTATATAGATTATACTGTTTGGCGTCTTCATGATAATAATGTTACATAAAACTTTAAAGCATAACAATCACCCAAAAGGATGAAAAAGGGATGAAAAAGGATTTACATTGCTGGATGAAGAATTACACGTCATTCGGAGAAGTAATGCCGGCAGTTATAGTAAAATTTCAATTCGGGAGGGAATAAACGGCGATTTGAACTCGGGTATTCAATCACACGGCAACGAGATATACCTTTTATAATCAAAGAGGAAAAAGAGAAAAACCGGTCCGGTCAATCCGCTGATACCAAAAGCAAGACCAGGTTTTTGCCAGAATCACATAACGTTTATACCGGCCTGACGGAAAATCTATCTTTCCACACTAATCTTACCCGTATTTTTTTCTTGACAAAGGGAAGTATCTTAAGTAACTTTTGAGCACAAGGTTGGTTTGGGCATGATTTACGAAAACGTTTATCTCACCCCTCAACCGAAACACAGGCGTAAATAATTACTCATGTAGTAAAAGTAAAAATATACCCCGTGAAAGTCTTTTTTGTACCAAATTGTACGAAATATTAATCTCCAGTGCGAAATAAATATTTTTTTAACAGCAGTTATTATCCCTTCTGTCCTGTCATTCAGTCGATTTTAAATACTTTTGCACAAGGTTCTCATGAAAGATATTAATTTATTAATTATTGAAGATAATCGCCTTTTGCGTGAAGGTATCAAGGCGATGATCGAAAAGGAGCCCAATTTCCAAGTGGAAACTGCATCTGGAAATGGCGAGAACATTCTGAAAGTTATTTGTGCTCAAAAACCCAATATTTTGCTTTTGGATATCGGCTTGCCAAAACACGACAATGTTGAGTTATTGATATCTTTAAAGGCAAGATTCCCTGAAATTAAAATTATAATGATGGGGATCGTTCCTATTCAGGAAGAAATCCTGCAGTTTATAGAAGCAGGAGTATCCGGATTTATTGTTAAAGATGCAACGATTGAGGATTTTCTGGGAACTATTCGATCAGTTGCTGATGGTGAAAAAGTTTTGCCGAGTAATATGACAAAATCGCTCTTTTCGGTAATTGTTGACCATGCAATCAAACAGTATGGCGCATCTAAACTGATTGAATCAGTACGCATGACGAGAAGAGAGCGCGAGGTGGTGACATTGATTGCCGACGGTATGACAAATAAAGAGATCGCTGATAAACTTAATCTCTCAGCTTTCACAGTAAAGAGCCACGTACATAATATCCTTGAAAAAATGGCGCTGAATACCCGAGTCCAGATTGCTGTTTATGCCCTCTCTAGTGAAGATTTTAATAAAATTCCCGACAGCACTCCTCCGAACGACGTGTAATCCTTCATCAAAAAGATGTAACTCCTTTTTCATCCCTTTGCCCGATTGACATGCCTTTCATATTTACGTATTTAATTTCTAAAAGGCTGAATCTCATCAAAATTATTGAAACCTTATGAATTAATCACATCGCATCTATTCCTGAATATACAGGAGGTATATTGTGATTAATCAAGGTCTTACACTGTATTACATCCCCTTATTTTGCGATGAATCAGCCGAAAAAGAAACAAATTCGCGAAGGTTTTGAAAAATGGAAAGTACTTTTTACCGTTACGAGGAGAAGGAAAATGCCGAAAGTAAGAGACCTCATTTGCATTCTCAATGCTGATTTCAATCTCGATGACACCATCGCGTACAGCCTGTGGACAGAGAATGATGTTGAAAAGCTCGTTGAGCAGGAAAACAGGAATCGCCGCCTCAAAGACGATCCTGAAGTTTACCTTGAACACGAAGATATCGACGACATTCTGGAACTCATGCATGATGAAAACGATCCTGACCAGGGACTGAATAATGACAGCCTGTATTCAGTGTATTTGGAAATTTCGGGAAACCTGCAAGTAGAAAAGGAAGAAGATGTAAGTATATTCTGACAGGTACAAAATCAAAGGACTCTTTCTCTGATTCGTTATACTTTTTAGGGCTGACGCTGCCAGGAGGTATGTTGCATGATCAATGTAATCTCTGGAAAGATAAAAGCGAAACACTGAGCAAGATCAGGCGTGTCCATACCTTTTCACCATTGAATCACGGGAGCGGTAATGAAAAAAATCAGCTTGATAGTTATAGATGATAATCAGCTTCTGCGTGAAGGTATCACTGAGATAATCGAACAACAGCCAGATATTGAAATCATGGCTGCATTCGGAGAGAGCGGGAAAGCTCTTACGAAAGTATGTAATTTGAAACCTGACGTGCTGCTTCTGGATTTCGGTTTATCAAATCAGAACAGTTTACTCTTTATGAAATCTTTTATAAAGAAATGTCCGGAAACAAAAGTGATTGTTATGGATGTTGTCCCGATTCAGGAAGCTATTCTGCAGTATGTAGAAGCAGGAGTATCCGGATTTATCCTTAAAGATGCAACGAGTGACGATTTTTTGAAAACCATTCGATCTGTTGCTAATGAAGAGAAAATTTTGCCGCCTAATTTGACAGGATCGCTCTTTTCTCAGATCGTTGACAATGAAGTCAACCAGGCGGAGACATCAAAACTGATCCAAACAGTATGCATGACGAAACGAGAGCGGGAGATTGTTTTATTGATTGCAGATGGTTTGACCAATAAGGAGATCGCACAAAAGCTCTGTCTCTCAGCCGGAAAAGTGAAAAGCCACGTCCATAACATCTTTGAAAAAATGGTATTGAACACGCGAATTCAGTTTGCCATATATGCTCCCCCGAGTGAAGATATCAATAGAATTCGCGGCAGTATTCATCCAAACGACAAGTAATTCCTCATCAAGGCGATGTAGTTCCATCCTCCACACGATGTAGTTCCTTTTCCATCCCCTTAGCCGATTGACATTATCAACATATTGTCGTATTTATATTATTATATGGATAAAAAGCCCATTCCGTGTAATTCATGCTTATTCATAATGGTAAATAAATTCATGATGGAATTGTGCCTGTGTGCAGGGCGTACTTAAACCAGATGGAGGGTCTTATGAAGATTTTCACAACTAACCCAATTCGTTTTTCGTGCAGATGTATACTCTTCCCCGGCTTGATACTGGCGGCTGTTTCGATGATGGCACCTGTTGCCGGAGCTTTTGTTTCTCCAGCGGCAGTAAACCTTGGATCTGCCGGAAATTTCGCGATTCTGACGAAAACGGGAATCTCGACTACCGGGACAACCTCAATTGTTGGAGATATTGGAGTCAGTCCAATCACCGCGACCGGCATAACCGGATTTGGATTAATCGCGGATTCCTCGAATACCTATTCAATATCATCGTTAGTGACCGGAAAAATATATGCATCCGATTATGCGCCTCCTACCCCAACTAATATGACTACGGCTGTAAGCAACATGGAAACCGCTTACACCGACGCTGCCGGACGAACGTTACCCGATGCAACTGAACTTGGCGCCGGAGATATTACTTCGATGACGCTCGCTCCCGGCCTTTATAAGTGGGGTACCGGGGTCCTTATAT
>JBAYHX010000228.1:0-5805 GCA_041665965.1 Candidatus Latescibacterota bacterium | reverse complement strand
CCAGAGTATCAACTTTCTGTCCGGAAATGTTGAAAACATCTACGGTAACTTTGCCGGCTTTGGCAAGGTTGAAGCTGATCGTTGTGGACGGGTTGAACGGATTCGGAACATTCTGGGTAACCGAGAAAGCTGCGGGAGCGGCATCAGCCACACCAACGGCTTTGTTCGTGATGGTTCCGGTGATGCTGTCATATCCAACATACCATGTTCCGGGACCAGCAGCAGTCGAGTTCTTGTTGTCCGGGTACATGCCGTCATACGCCGAGCCGATATTCAAAGGATATGCAAGCTGCTTGACCAATTCGGTCTCGCCAGCTATTGCAAAGTAGCCGACACCGGTTCCCGAAGGACCGATAAGTCCAAAGGACTGCGGGCCCATGCCGTAGCAGGAGAAGGAGCTGAATCCATTGATGTCGGGATAGTCAGTATACGCCCACGGCGCATGACCCCATTTATTGCAGATCCACTTGACTTCCTCTTCCGGGAGGAAGAATCTGTCGCCGACATAGTCGCCGTTCTGGTTTACCCAGACAACCTCATCTCCCGCATCACGGTACGGGTCAAAGGTAATGTAGCGGCAGGTATAGGCAGTGTTTGCGTACATCAAACCCGAATCTGTACCAACTGGAAGCTGCAGATTTGACGAACCGCCGTTCAAACAGCCGGTCCGATTCATATCATCAACACTGCACTGCCAGTTAGTAACATCGATATTTTTAATCAGGGAGCCGTCTTCTCTGCTCAGAATAAGGATCTGCGCCCAGGGGGTCGTGTCATAATTGGGCCACATGGTCGTGCAGAGGAGGTCGGGACCGTTGCAAAGCGGACCGGCCTGGAAACATTGTCCTGTTCCCATTCCCGTAGTCCAGGCATAAGAACCGTTATCGGCCCAGTCGGTCTGAAGTACTGCAGGGCCGCCGGGTGTCCATTTGTACTTTGTGATAAAGTTCGACCAGTTCTTATCGGTTTCGGTAATGTAGACCATACTATGATCAGTTGGATCAATGGCGATATTTCCGCCCTTTTTAAGCATGCCGCCGTGGTCAAAAAGTGAGTACTCCATATCAGTTATAACAGTCTCCGGATCGAGTCCGATAGGCCACTTGACAACTTTCGAGCCATTACCTTCCGGATTTGTTGTTACCGGTCCATCCTGGGCAGCCCAGCCGTTGATTCCCACATACATGATCGGATTGGGCAGTACATTGCCGGCTGCATCCTTCCATTCAAGATATCCGGGAGCTGTCTCGCCCTGGCCGGTGACTACGGATTTCATAGCGGGGACTCTGGCGTTCACGCTGTCATAGCCATAGAAATAGTACGTGTAGTCGCCGGCAGGAACTATAGCGTTTGTTGGCTGAGCCATTGCGGCTCCGGCTCCCTGAGTACCTTTGCCGTTCCAGACGACATTGTTTACCCCGGTGGGCAGCAAGCCAAGAATGGTAAGGTAAACGCAGGTGTCCATTTTATTCACATAGTGCCATCCCAGGTATCCGTTCTGAACGGAGCCAATGTTTGCCGCCTGACCTTTCGTATAAATCATGAATACGGTGTTGGAAGACCATCCACCTACAGTCAGGGGGATTTCCAGGTTCGCTCCGGTAAAATTATAACTTACCGTCTGCGGCGCGCTCAAAGTCAATTTTTGAGGTGCAAACGGTGTGCTGAAAGCAATCGATGCTGTGAAAAGAAACAAAATCGGTAGAAGAAACTTTTTCATGACTTCCCTCCAGTTACTTCTTTGTTTAAGAAATAGAACCGACACATATACCACATAAACAAAACTTCTTCTCCGGTCTCCTCCTTTCATTATTAACATTAATACGTTCACTCATAACTGCACCAACTATAATGCGAGAAAGCATCGCACGTAATGTTTCTCGACCCCATACTTCAGACATTATAAAAAGGCGTCAAGGTAAACTAATGTACTTATGTATCATATACCTCAAATTCCCAAAACTTCAAAAACCATTATAATCACCAGTGCACCTACGAGTAAGACAAAACATCTATTTATACTTTGTCAATAAACCCCTGACTCTAATAAGCACACCTCCTCCGAACAATCTGTAATAACAAATACACACAAATTCCCGTAAGTATATTATGACAAAAGATTAAACCTGTCAAGAGAATTTTTTACAATAAAACATTTTGTTGTGCAGCCCCTCTCTGATTCTTTTTTTTGGATTGTGTTTTTCTTCTCTTCTCCTTATTTTTCAACAGGATTATTTGGAAATTCAACTTCATATATTTTCAAAAAATGTTCGGCTGAAATAAAAAATGTTACCGATAGTGAGGAAGTAACCGCGTATGGCGAAGCTCTCGTATTTTGACTGCAATTGTTCGATTGGGCGTGCACCCTATCCATATCTTCATGATATTTCGGACGTAACGGGTCTTAAACGTGAAATGGCTGCTGCGGGAATAGAAGAAGCGCTGGTTTACCATACTCTGGCTCGTGATTGCGCTCCTCCTCTCGGAAATTCCCTTCTTGACGAAGCCATCCGTGGTGTTCAGGGTCTCTATCCGGTATGGGTCGTTCTTCCCCATCATACGCGGGAAATGCCTGCTCCTGCATGTCTTCTGAAAGATCTGGAATCGAGCGGTGTCAAAGCAGTTCGGATGTACCCCACCAAAGATTTTCACAGTTTCTCAATGGCCGAATGGAATAGCGGAGAACTTCTTGCCGCTCTGGAAGAAAGACGGGTTCCGCTTATGCTCGATATTGAGATTGTATGGTGGGAGTCCATAGTAACCATAATGCAGAACCATCCCCGCCTGCCTCTCATAGCAACGAATGTAAGCTACCGTCACAATCGTTTCACCTATCCGCTCTTCGACCGTTTCCCGAATTTATATGTGGAAACATCGCGTTATTTCGGAGCGGGTATTTATGAGGATGTGGTCCGGCGTTTTGGTTCGCGGCCAATTCTTTTTGGTACAAACATGCCGCGTTTCACCGGAACAGCGGCAATATCGATGCTCACATACGCTGATATTCCCCGGAAGGACAAAGAAGCTATCGCTGGGGAGAATCTCAGAAATCTGCTGAAGGGGGCATTTTCATGAAAGAATACTTCGACCGCATTCATGAGGGTTTATCTGTAGATGATGTGGAAATCATAGATTTTCATGCCCATCTCGGCCCCTATTTCAATATGCATATCCCGGTGAACGATCCCGAAGGCATGGTGCGTCTTATGGATCGCTGTGGAATAAACAAAACGATAATTTCCACAAACTCTGCCTTCTCTTCTGATCCTGTCTTTGGAAACAATCTTATGCTGGAAGCGATAAAAGCTCACCGGGGAAGGCTTTACGGAGCCTGCGCAGTAAACGGCAATTATCCGGATCTTTCCCTGGAAGAGCTCGATCGCTGTTTTGAAGCGGACAGGAATGTTGTTCTCATTAAAATTCATCCCTTTCTCAGCATGTGTAAAATGACCGACCCCAGAATGAAACATATCTACGAATATGCTTCTGCTCATAAGCTTTTCATACTGGCGCATACCTGGCTGGACAATGATCCCTTCGGCAGTCTTGATCTTTTTGAAACAGTTGCAGCCGAATATCCCGATATCAGATGGTTGATGGGACATTCGGGAGGTCCGTTCGCAGGTCATCGTGCAGTGGCGATTGCGCAATCACTGCCAAACGTGTTCCTTGATTTGACTATCTCCTTCTGCCCTGCCCGTCAGATAGAGTTCTTCATAGAGCAGGTCGGCTCGGAACGGATACTCTTCGGGACAGATAATCCTTTCATCGATCCCCGGCCGCAGATAGGAAGGGTTTTTCTTGCCGATATCTCCAAATCCGACATGGTGAACATTGTCGGTGGAAATGCCCGCAGGCATATACAGTTCAACTAAACTTCGAACGGCATCCGATGAAATCATCCTCACTCAACGTTCACCTTTTTCTTGCTTCTTTTATAATCACATTTTGCAGTATCTGGATGACAAATACAAACAGTACTGATGCTCAGGAATTTTCAATTCTTGAGGAAGTTGTATCGATTTCGCAGGGTTCAGGACGATTTCTCGAATCTCCTGCTGCATCGACGACTGTGTTCAACAACCATGATCTGAAACAAATGCAGGTCAGTTCCATTCCGGAAATTCTCGAATCAATCTCTGCAATACATCTGACCGAGCGTGGAACTCCCGGAAGTCAGTCGGATATTTCCATCAGAGGCTCTTCCCTGGAGGGCGTTCTTCTTCTCATCAATGGAATTCCTGTTCGTGATCCCCAGACAGGCCACTTTTTTACCGATATACCCATCGACATTTCCTCGATAGACAGGGTCGAAATTCTTTCCGGCGGCGGTTCCACAATGTATGGCTCTTCTGCATCAGGCGGAGTGGTAAATATTGTAATATCAGATGCTGCCGGGAAAACCGGGGGTGTTTCTTTCGGCTCTTTCGGGACAGTGAACGCCGGGGGATCGCTGTCATTGGGGAAAAAATACAACCGGATCAATGCCGACATACGCATGAAACGCACCAGTGGATACCGTGAGGGAACTGATCTCCGCTCTGCCTGCGCCGTCTTATCGGGAACACTTGAAAGAGCCGGATGGGACATTCGATGGAACGGCGGGATGCTGCACAAAGATTTCGGAGCGCAGGGATTCTACGGGCCATACCCTTCTTACGAAAAGGTCTCTACTTTCCAGGGAGGAGTGAATGCATTCCGGACTTTCGACGACCATACCATGATTCGCATCCTTGCCGGGGGACGAGGACATGGCGATAATTTTATTCTCATACGTGATAATCCCGCAACCTATCAGAATACTCATTTCAACCGGAGCTATACACTGAGCGGTGAGTATTCTAAAACCTACAAAAATGATCGCTCTCTCATTATCGGGATGGAAACAGAAGCGATCGGGATAACGAGCGGGAAACTCGGCAATCATTCCGATGTAAGCCAGGCGTTGTACAGCGGGTTTTCCGGCAAAATCATAACTATGATAACCTCAGTCTCTCTTCGTTACGACCACGGATATCGTGGAGAGCAGGTGTTTTCCCCCGGGCTGGGAATTGTTGTCCCATTAGGTGAAAAGTACAAAGGAAGGTTACGGCTTGAACGCTCTTTCCGCTCTCCCACATATACCGAGCTTTACTATGATGATCCAGCAAATCACGGCGATCCGGGTCTGCTGTCCGAAAAGTCGGTCTCGGTTGAAACGGGTATCGACCGGATGACAGAAACATACGAAGCAGGCATTTCTTGTTTTGCACGGCGAACGACCGAGGTGATAGACTGGGTCAGAAATCCCGGTGAAAAAAAGTGGCAGGCTGTCAATCACGGCAGTATTCTTACTTCCGGGATCGAAGGAAAAATCAATACTATTTTCATCAAAAACTGGAAATGTCTGAGCAATTGTACCATATTAGGTCAAAAGGTGCGCAATAGAATGGGGATAGAGTCGAAATATGCTCTCAATTCCGCCAGAACGACTGTATCTTTCACCCTCTACGGGCCCATAGTCTTTGGGATGATCTGTGCTGTTGCTGCACGGTATGAAAACTTGATCGAAGGGGATTCCCGGACTCCTGTGAGTCTGCGTCTGTCAAAGAAATTCGGCTCGATGAACATGAAATTTTCAGCGAATAATGTAACGAATGAACACTACGAGGAAATTCCGGACCTTCCCGCTCCGGGAAGGCGGTACACTATGGAAATAGAGTATATACGATGAAAAAAACATATTTTGTATATCCATTCTCAATAATTTTATTGATGATCATTTCATTTCCCTCATTCTCATGGGGTATTGCCACAACCTACCTT
>JBAYHX010000227.1:0-5808 GCA_041665965.1 Candidatus Latescibacterota bacterium | reverse complement strand
TTTGGGGGAAAGGGATTGAGGGTTAGGGGGCTGAAGTAATAAAACTTATCATTTTTTCGTTTCCAAAACGACTTTTGCAAAAGACTCATTTTTCACGGGATATTATTATGAGTATTTCCAGACGAGCCTTTTTGGCTATGGGGCAAGCCGCTTTGCTGCCGTTCGCTTTAGGCAGTTGTTCCATAAGAAAATCATCAAAGGGGAATCCCGCTCTCACCTTCGGGATCATCACC
Organism: Candidatus Latescibacterota bacterium; assembly: GCA_041665965.1. Taxonomy (GTDB): domain Bacteria; phylum Latescibacterota; class Latescibacteria; order Latescibacterales; family Latescibacteraceae; genus JAUYCD01. The sequence continues at coordinate 5,575 of JBAYHX010000227.1, read as the reverse complement.
GATCTTCACTATGCCGACCGCGATCCCTGGAACACTCGCTGGTATAGGGACTCGGTTGCCAAACTGAAAGAATGCATTTCGGTTATGAACGAAAATCCCCCGGCTTTTCTCATCGAATTGGGCGATTTCATCGACAAGGCGGACAAGGAAACTGAGACCGGATACCTCCGGACAATCAACGGAGTATTCGCAAAATTACGGGGTCGCCGGTATTATGTACTCGGCAACCATGATACGGCAACCTTTTCCAAGCAGGAGTTTCTTGACTTAGCAGGAGCGAAGGAGAATTACTATTACTTCGATAACGGAGATTACCGTTTCATAGTACTTGACGGGAATTTCAAGCGTGACGGGAGCGATTACAACGCCGGAAACTTCGATTGGCGCGAAACATACATACCAATATCACAACAGGAATGGTTGGCGGCTGCTCTGAAGGATACACGGGATCGGCGAGCTATCGTATTAATCCACCAGAACCTTGACGACGAGACAAATGATCATGGTGTAAAGAATGCCCCGGAAGTGCGCCGTATCCTTGAAAGCGCAGGGAATGTTGTCGCGGTATTTCAGGGGCACGACCATAGCGGGGGTTTCCATACGGTAAATGGCATCCCGTATTTCACCCTTAGAGCGGCGGTGGAAGGCCCCGGGTTGGAGAATAATGCCTTTGCCCTGATGACCGTAAAAAAGGGGAGAATAGAAGTGCGGGGATTTGGAAAACAGAAAAGTTATGATGTGAAAATCTAAGCCGGCATTCTCTATCTTCTGGCGAAACGAACTGTGCAGGAAGAAAGCAGAACCGCTCCGGGCAATTACCTTCTTTGAATGCATCGATTAAATCGGGCTGAACTTAAACTTGCCAGGTTTCTCAACCGTTTGATGATTTTATCCCATTGTCAGACGATTTCTTCCCGCACTCTTACTCTGGTAAAGAAGGGAATCAGCTCTTTTTATAAGAGTATCCATATCATCATCATCCCGAACGAGTGTCGCTCCAATCGAAATGGTGATGTGCAGTTTATCTTTTTTCAATGAAAGATATGAGTTCTCCACAAGAACTCGCAGCCTGTTGCCGAGATGTTCAAGTTGTTGAGGAGTTATATTCCGCATTATCCCAATAAACTCCTCACCTCCCCATCTGCCAATAATATCAAATGGTCGTGAATTTTGAATTAAGGTGTCTGCAACGAACTTGAGAACACGATCACCTACATCATGGCCGTACGTATCATTGAATCCCTTGAAATGATCTATATCCATAAAAAGAATACCAAAGGGGACACCCAGCCTCGTATGCTCCTCGAAGCGAACATGAAATTCCTTATTAATATAGTTTCTATTTGGAAGCCTGGTGAGATTGTCGAGCAAAGCCATTTCTTCAAGTTCTTTGACCCTTATTTCAAAAGATTTTAAGTTGGTTATATTAGTGAATAGCTCAACCCCTCCAATCACGCTGCCGTCATCGTCGGTCAGTGTGCTGATGCGAATAAAGACAGGCACTCTGTGGCCGTCCTTATGGTGCAGGAAAACCTCCGCATCGCGGCCCTCTCCGTCGGCGATCGTCTTCGCCAGAGGGCACATTCCCACACAGAGATTATTGCCATCGCCATCAACATGTGTGAGAATATTGTCTGAGCAGGATGAACCGATAACCTCGGCGGCTGTAAATCCTGAAATTCTTTCGGCGGCTTTGTTCCAATATCTTATTATCCTGTCTTTATCAACAAAGTACATCCCGTCATAGAGATTATCAAAAATTTTGCTATAAGAATCCCTGTCAAGTACCACGGTGTTACCTCACTTTATCAACCACATAATTATCGATTAACCCACATCAGAAGCGGAGTGTAACTTTCCTGTCCATATAACACGCCGAAGGTATCAAATGCTGTCCCGATTATCTCCGAGTTTCAGAATAACATATTTTTAGACGGGTTGGCAGTATCAGTCAATCATTATTACATTGTGAATATCGAGTCTCGGCAAAGTAAGATGTATTCGCCCGCCGGAATAGGTAAAATCAAGTTTTTTTGCGCCGGGTTCTAATGAAACTTTCGCAGGTTTTTTGTCATACACGATAGATACTTTCATTTCGCCAATCGGTGGAATATCGTCATAGAAATAGACTTTCCCGTTGATGTGCTCGCTTGTCGTATTAACAAGGTTTACAGCGAGTTTCTCTTTTATTTTTGTAAGAACGACATCAACATTATGGGAGCCGTAAACTTGAACAACGGGATTAGGGAAAAGTTCGCGAATCATTGAATTCAGATAATCTCTGATTATAAACGATAGATTGTTGTAATACACCTCCCCCAAATCGAGATATATCGCCGCGATTTTTCCTTTTCCCACAGTTGCAACAGTGCCGGCAGGTGAGTTAGGCGCTGCGAAATCGTCATTCTCGAAATACCTGCCGAAAGGTTTCGCGCTGTTTTTGGTGATGATTTTCTGGGAGACCGATTCAAATCCGTCGAGTAGATTGTTACATTCGAGATTATTCAATTTCATTTTTGCTTCTCCCTCGAATTTGACTCCAAGAACATCGCTGAAGAGAGAAGCTGCTTTCGGGCCTATGATGAGGAGATTGCCGCCGTTTCTCACATAATCGAGCAGGAACGATTTAAATTGGGGAGTGATGAATTCCCATTCCGGGAAAACGATAAGCGGGTAATCTTTTATGTTGATTTTGAGAGTGTGTTCGAAAACTATGTCGGTCACAATCTGCGAGTCGAGAAGACACTGAAGGATACCGTTGAAAGAATCGAGTTCCTTCGGAAACCATGTTCCGAACATGATCTTAATTTTACGGTAATAGGCATCGCTGTAATGAAGAAGTCCTACCTGCGGAACGGTTTTGGCTCTGAAGCAGAATTCCTGCCGTTCACGGCAGAATTTTCCGACCTCACTCATAATGTCCATCTGCCATTTTTTGATGGAACCGTCGCGTTTTTGATTGAAATACACCTCAAATCCGCCGCCGAGAGCAATAACCGCCGCAGCTTCCTGTTTCAATTGCGCCGCTGACTTTTTCTGTGCGTTGCCGGCGAAGCTCCAGGCCATGAGGTCCCAGGGTTTTTCCTGGGCGTTCCAGCATCGGCCGTCCAGACGAATGCCGTTCAGGTTGTTCATGAATGCATAATCGCCTGAGCAGTAATCTACCGGGACTGTCGGAGGTTCGGGAGTTTCGGAACTGTATATCCAATTGCTGGTAAGCTGGAAATCGGAATTGTGCTTGTGCATCTCGGTTACATAATGATTGACATAGTCGCGGAAACCCTGACGGTTGTATTCCGACCACTCGTACCAGTAAGGGTCTTCCGGTTTTTTCGGAACTTCGGCGATACCGGTTTTTTTTCTGAAAGCTTCTATGACGGCGGGATTGTAGTCTCGGTCTACAGCCCAGCATTCGCCGTCCACCCAGACTCCATCGACGCCGTAGACATCCGAAAGCTCTTTCAACTGCGGAATCATCAGTTCATCGACATACGGCCCGAAAACCGATGTGAGACGGTCGTCTTTTTCCCCGTTCTCTTTTGTCCTGGCCCACTCAGGATGTTTTTTAACGGCCTCGGTATCCCAAACCCCTGAATAGTGCATGTATAGAGCGATTCCTCTTTCTGCGGTCACTTCACGCCAGATTTTGAGGGGGTCTTTCACGAACCCAGGCGCCTGATTGCCGACCCGGGTCGGATAGCTCGAAAGCCCCCGATGCCCCTTGCAGTCGCATTGAATATAGTCGGGTTTAACCTTATCGATAATGTACTCCACCATTTCACGGTCGACATTTTTTCCGATTTCGGTGCAGTCGTCCCCGGCATGAAAATCGAAGTGAATCCCAAGAAAACTTTCGGCTCTTCTAAGACGTTTCGGATACTTTTTGTTCTCCGTGAAGCCTGTTCCAGAAAGCCCTGTGAAAACCATGAGATTGGCCATCGTTATCAGAAAAGTCGATCTTTTCATGAGAATTCCTCAATGTGATTATGAATGAGTATATGCTATAACATGATGAACTGCTTTATGATTAATGGCAATCATATGAGATCATATTCCTATATGGACTCTTTATCAGTAGTTCTCCGGAACGATTTCAAAATAAGCCTTAGGGTGTTGGCAGACAGGGCATTTTTCCAGTGCTTTTGTCCCTTCGTAGACAAAACCGCAGTTCCTGCAGCGCCATCTGTTTTTCCCTTCTTTCTGGAAAACCTGGCTGCTTTCGACATTTTTCAAGAGTGTTTTGTACCGTTCCTGGTGTTCCTTCTCGATTTTTCCAATACCTTCAAACATACGGGCAATCTCATCGAACCCTTCTTCGCGGGCCTCTTTCGCCATTTTGGGATACATATCGGTCCATTCATCACCTTCACCGGCCGCCGCCGCTTTAAGGTTGGCAATGGTATCGCCGATCCCTCCCAGTGTTTTCAGATGTAATTTTGCATGCTCTTTTTCCTGCTCCGCTGTTTCAATAAATATCGCCGAAATTTGTTCGTAGCCTTCCTTCTTGGCAACCGAAGCGAAGTAGGTGTATTTATTTCTTGCCTGGGATTCCCCGGCAAATGCTGCCATCAGATTTTTTTCGGTCCTGGTTCCTTTTAGTTCAGACATGTTTTTGCTCCTCGTATAGTGGTATCATTTGATAGAGTTGTTAAGTTTGTTGTAACTTGATTTATCCTTTATGGCCATCAAGAATTTCAAGTATTACCTACTCCTTTACAATATAAATGCATGTTAAGCGATTGTAACCTGTTTTCTTCGGCGTATGTTATCGATAACATGAGGTATCCCCATCAATAAACCATCTAAACTACTTCCGCCGGTCTTTATTGAGCGGAGGTAAATCATCCGGCGACAAAAAAGTACCCCGAATCCAAGGGACGCCGAAGTTATTAGGATTCTGGAGGCTGACGGAAGAACCGTCGTCGGTATAATGAACAACGAATATACGCCCATCTTTCAGTTGTGTCCATCCGGAGTACCCCTGATCATGACCTGCAGCGCTGGCTTCGATTTCGATGATGTGATCGAGCTGATACTGATCAGGAAATCCATCTCGATCAGCTCTCCAGGACATCGTCCGCCTGCCTGTAGTGGGATTGTCGAGAATGATCTCTACTCTTCTCCAGATGCTGTAGCCGGTTACATCAGCAGTAATATTGACCGGATAAACGTCAAGTGGCGTGTTGGGTATATCCAGAAGAGCGACGCCACTGCCCATGGCTTCATTTCCGAAACCAAGGGTATAAATACTCATTTGAGTCCAGGGTAATTTTTCCAGCCTGCTGTCGCCTTTGTCAGTCTCCAGCGAAAGTATACCGTCGATATAGAGCTGCATATGTCCAACGCTGGTTTTTACTCTGTATGTATGGAATTGTCCTGAAGCGACACTGGCACGCAGTGTTGGGTCATGGGCCATCTCGACATGATCCGGGAAGATTCTTAACTTGCCTGCAAATGGCAGTGAGATAGTGGCGGCACGCCCCTGATTGGAAACCACTTTCACCTCGGCGGTCAGGTCGACTGAACTTTTTTCGGAGTCGGGCGGATGGAAGTTGTACTTTGTAAACTGCCCGCA
>JBAYHX010000226.1:0-5841 GCA_041665965.1 Candidatus Latescibacterota bacterium | reverse complement strand
TGCTCCTCGATAACACTCATCTTATTGATATTATTGGTGTATCGTTCAATTCTTATCTCAAAGTAAAACAGAAAGAGCTTCAACTCTCTTTATTTTAGCAAATTTTAACCGGACAGTTATGAGGAAAGATTTATAAAAAGAAAAGACAAGGTTGTGTCTGTCCGAGATGAACCGCTATAATTCAGTACCTTGGAGACCGGTCAGGATTATTTTATTTCTTCCCGATGCTTATCCCCATATTCTCGCCCTGTACATCGATCGTTTCCGTGTAAACCGGATTCGGGATTTCGCCGAAAGAAAGCTCGATAGCCAGCACCTCGCTTTTAATGAGGTCACCGTGGTTTTCGACCGCTTCTTTCAGGTCGCCGTCAACCCGAAGGCCAAGACGGATACGGTCGTCCGGAACCAGGTCTGCCACACGGCGCGCATTCTGGACAAGGCGGATGACATCGCGGGCAAGTCCCTCGAGTTCCATCTCACGGTCGAGAAACAGGTCGATGCTGACGAACAGGCCGCCGTCGGACATGCAGGCATGACCCTCGCGGGCAAAAATCCTCAGCTCGTACTCGCCGGCATTGATGGTTTCCCCGGCAGCCAGAAGGGAGCCGTCATTCTGTATCTGGGCATTTCCGGATTTTACCGCCGTCAGAACCTCTTTCATCTTCTTTCCGAAGCGGGGGCCCAATAGACGGGAATCCACCGCAATCTCCTGACGGCCCATTACCCCGACATCATCGGTGAAACTGACTTTCCGGACATTCAGCTCGTCCTGGATGATATCCGAATACTTTTCCGCGAGACGGGAATCGGCTCCGGCAAGGATAACCTCGCGAAGGGGCTGACGGACCCTGATGCGGTTCTGGTGACGGACGGAGTGGCCGAGGGAGCAGGCGCGCCGGACGATATCCATACGTTTCAGGATGTCGGCGTTCATGATCAGCTCGGAAGATTTGGGCCAGTCTGCAAGATGAACCGAACGCCCGCCGGTCAGGTTGCGGTAAATGGATTCCGCAGCGAACGGCAGAAGCGGCGCTGTCATGCGGGAGAGAATGACCAGCACCGTATAGAGCGTATTATAGGCATCCTGTTTGTCGGTATCGGATTCGCTTTTCCAGAAACGGCGGCGGTTACGGCGGATGTACCAGTTGGTCAGGATATCCATGAACTCTTCGACACGGGCGCAGGCTTCCGGGATGTTATAGGCATCCATTTCGACCGTGACTTTGTTCAGCGTCTCCGAAAGCTTGGAGAGGATATACACATCCATCTCGTGCGTGGAGGCGCAGCTCAGAGAAGGCTTGTACCCGTCGATGTTGGCGTAGAGCACGAGGAAGTAATACGAGTTCCAGAACGGAGAAATCGCGCCCTTCTGCGCCTGTGCGATCATTTTTCCCTCACGGTCCATCTGAAGGTTCCCGCCGCGCAGAATGGCGTTGTTCATGAGAAACCAGCGCAGGGTGTCCGAGCCGAGGGTGTTGAACACATCGTCCAGAGGAAGGTAGTTCCGCAGACGTTTCGAAAGCTTCGTCCCCGCTTCGTCGAGCACGACGCCGTGGCAGATGCTGTTCCGGAACGCGGGTTTATCGAAAAGTCCGGTGGAAAGCACGGTCAGCGTGTAGAACCATCCCCGGGTCTGTGCGATATATTCGACAACGAAATCTGCGGGGAAATTCTTCTCGAACCAGTCCTTGTTCTCGAAAGGATAATGAACCTGGCCATAGGGCATGGAACCCGACTCGAACCAGCAGTCCAGGACATCCTCGATACGGTGCATGGCGCCGCCGCATTTCGGACAGGGACGGGTCAGTTTGTCTACATAGGGACGGTGAAGGTCAGTGATCTTTTTCCCGAAATCACGCTCCATGTCGGTAATCGAACCGTAGACGTCGACATGGCTGCATGATTTGTTGTCGCACTCCCAGATCGGAAGCGGCGTTCCCCAGAACCGGTTGCGCGAGATTGACCAGTCCCGTGACTCGGCGATCCATCGCCCGAACTGGCCGTCGCGGATGTGCTCCGGAATCCAGTTGATCTGCCGGTTCAGTTCCAGCATCCGCTGTTTTATTTTTGTCACCGCCACATACCAGGAAGGGAAAGCCCGGTAAATAAGCGGCGTATCGCATCTCCAGCAGAAAGGATAGTTATGTTCGATGGTATCGTGACGAATCAGCTTCCCCTCATCCCGGAGACGGCGGATGATGTCCTTGTTGGTGTCGAAAACATTCCGTCCCTGATAATCGGGGACCCGCTCATCGAACTGTCCCTGGGAATCAACCGGCGCAATGGTGGGGATGCCGTGCGCTTCGCAAAGCTTCTGGTCATCCTCGCCGAAACCGGGAGCGGTGTGGACGATTCCGGTGCCGTCCTCGATGGTTACAAAATCGCCGGTCATGATCTGAAAGGCGTTGGGAGTCCCTTTAAAGTAGGGGAATAACGGCTCGTAGGTCAAACCGGCAAGGGTCGAGCCTTTGACCGTGCCAATCCGTTCCGCGCTTTCGAGCTGCTTTTTGTATGCTTCGATGCGTTCCGCCGCGATGATATAGTGTTCCCCGCCTTCGCGAAGAATGGCGTACTCGATCTCGGCTCCGACAGCGATGCCCAGATTCGAGGGCAGCGTCCAGGGAGTGGTCGTCCAGACCATGAGCGAAGTATTTTTCGGCAGACGGTCCGAATCGTGAAGGCGGAAGAGGATTGTTACCGCCGGGTCCTGTTTGGGACGGGTGGAATTGTCGATACGGGTCTCGAAATTGGAAAGCGGCGTCTCGCACCGTGCGCAGTAGGCAAGAACCCTTGACCCCTGGTAAATCAGTCCCTGGTCGTAAAGGGATTTGAACGCCCAGAGAACGCTCTCCATGAAATCGACATCCATGGTCTTGTAATCGTTCTTGAAATCGACCCATCTTCCCTGACGGGTAACGATTCTCTCCCATTCGTCCACATATTTCATCACGAGCGTTCGGCAGCCCGCGTTGAACTTGTCGATGCCGTAGTCGATGATCTGATTGCGCCCGTGGATGCCGGCTTCCTTTTCCATCTCCATTTCGGCGGGGAGACCGTGGCAGTCCCACCCGAACCTTCTCGAAACCCGATATCCCTGCATGGTTTTGTAGCGCGGCACGACATCTTTCACATAGCCGGTCAGAACATGCCCGTAATGGGGGAGACCGTTTGCAAAAGGCGGCCCGTCATAGAAAACGAAATCCCGGCCGCCATCTTTTCTGAACTTGACCGATTCCTCGAATGTGTTGTCCGCTTTCCAGAATTTGAGAATTTCTTCTTCCAGTTCCGGGAAAACAGGTTTGGCCTGAACCGGTTCGAACACTGTATCCTTATCTTTATCACTATTCACGGTAATTATTTCTCCTTCAAGAATATCGTATCGAACAGAATTTATAAATACAAAACAATAATATAGAAATTATTGAACGAAATTGCAAGAGGGGTGTGGGGAAATGAGGAGATGGAAGGACTGGAACGAGTTATGTTTTTTGTTTTGATTGATTATTGCATTTGACAAGGGGAAAACATTTATATTAATTTGTATTATATATAAATATTTTCAGGAAATGGTAGTGAGTTTTATACGCAAACATATCGGGGAATCGGGGTGAAAAATGGCGGAAAACTCTCTTGCTGTGTTTGAAGATTACACAATCCGCAGAAGCTATGATGAATCAGCGGAAACCTGGTATTTTTCTGTTGTGGATATCATCCGGGTATTGATTCAACAGCCCGATTATCAGGCCGCGAGAAAATACTGGAACAAGTTTAAAGAACGGCTAATAAAGGAAGGAAGCGAGTCGGTGACAAAATGTCACCGACTGAAATTGAAAGCGGCGGACGGGAAAAATTATCTGACCGATGTTGCCGATCCCGAAACGCTTTTACGTCTTATCCAGTCCGTTCCCAGCCCAAAAGCGGAGCCGATTAAGCTTTGGCTGGCAAAAGTTGGTTATGAACGGATGCAGGATATGGCAGACCCGGCGCGGTCGTTGGACAGGGCGCGGGAATACTGGCAGCAGCACGGCAGAAGCGAGAAGTGGGTTCAACAACGGATGATGGGTCAGGAAACCCGCAATAAACTGACCGATTATTGGAAAGACCACGAAATAAAAAAGGAAGAAGAATACGCAATTCTTACCAATATAATTCATCAGGAATGGACCGGCATCTCGGTAAAAGAACATAAAGAAATCAAGGGATTGAAAACGCAAAATCTCAGAGACCACATGAGCGAAGCCGAGTTGATTTTTACAGCGCTTGCCGAACTTTCCACCCGTCAGATACCAGAGAGCGTAAATGCAACCGGAATGGAGGAAAACAAGGAAGCCGGGGAAAAAGGCGGCGGCATAGCCAAAAGGGCTAAACATGAACTTGAGGCGAAAACAGGAAAAAAGGTGGTCACCCAAGAAAATTTTCTTCCCCCGGATGCAAAAAAATCTTTGCCGAAACAAACTGACGGTAAAAAATGATATTGAAAGTTTGACCGCTCCCGGATAGAATACGGCATTCCCCGGCTATCAATCCATTTTCTCCTTTTCTTTTTTTGCGAACTTTACGATCTTTGCGGGAAAGGAGAATCCATGACCAAAATAGAAAAACTCGACCGTCTGCTCAAGGGCGAGCGCGGCAACGCCACCCTTTTTCATCCCATTCTGATGCATTTCGCGGCGCGGTTCAACAAAAAGACCTACGCGGAGTTCGCCTCCGATTACCGTGTACTGGTCGAATCGAATGCCGCCTGCGCGGAGCATTTCGATCTTGATGCGGTGATGCTCGTTTCCGACCCCTACCGTGAAACCTCCGCGTTCGGGGCAAAAGTGGAATTTCCGGCGGATTCGGTTCCGATCTGCCGCGAGAAGATCGTCCGCACCGCCGATGATGTCCGGGCGCTGAAAAATCCCGATGTCCATGATGCGAAAAGAACTCTCGACCGGATACTCGGCGCAGCGTACTGCCGGGAAGTGCTCGGGGACGAAATCCCGGTCATCGGCTGGATCGAGGGGCCTCTGGCCGAGGCATGCGACCTCGCGGGGGTGAATGAGATTCTCCTCGCGCTGGCGCTGGAGCCGGATTTCGTCCGCCTTCTCATGGACAAATGTCTCATTACCGCGAAAAAGTTTGCCCGCGCCCAGATCGAGGCCGGATGCACCGTGATGGCTGTCGGCGACGCCATCTGCTCCCAGATTTCGCTCTCCATGTACGAATCGCTTGTTCTCCCGCTTCACCAGCGCCTTTTCCGGTTCATCCATTCCCTTGGAACGCCAGTCAAACTTCACATCTGCGGCAACATCACCCACCTTCTCCCCGCGCTTGCCCAAACCGGAGCGGATATCATCGACCTTGACTGGATGGTGGATATGGACGGCGCCCACGCTGTCCTCGGAGACCGTATCGTCCTTTCCGGAAACCTAAATCCGGTCTCGGTCATTCAGGACTACCCGGCGGAGCGTCTCGCCGAAATAACGAAAGAACTTGTATCCTCCGAAACCGGAAAGCCGTTCATACTCTCCGGCGGATGCGAAATCACGGTCAATACTCCGGTTGCGAACCTGATGGCCATGAGGGAGGCGGCGAGGTAGGAGAAAATGAGATTGACAGAAGCCTTTTTGCTGAGGTAAAAAGTTTTCTTGGAGAAAATTGTAAATTCTATATATTTGCTATCCAAGATGTCGATAGATGATTCGTTGTGCATCAAAGGAAAAAAGAATGAAAACAAAATTTATTTACTACACGGAAGACGACATGTGGATCGGATGGTTAGAGGACTATCCTGACTACCGCACACAGGGTGAAACGCTTGCTGAACTGAAAGAGAATCTGAAAGAGATTTTTGAAGTA
>JBAYHX010000225.1:0-5888 GCA_041665965.1 Candidatus Latescibacterota bacterium | reverse complement strand
CCTGCGGCCGTTATCATATCCTTATTTTTAAAAAGGCCACAGGGTTTCCCCCTCTTTAACTTGTTAGAGAGGGGGTTCAGGGGGTGAGTGCTTTTTACCACATCTCAATTCCCTGTTATACTATCATTAAAGAATGTTGGAACTAGTTTGTGTTCTATCTGCGGCCGTTATTATATCCTTATTTTTAAAAAGGCCACAGGGTTTCCCCCTCTTTAACTTGTTAGAGAGGGGGTTCAGGGGGTGAGTGTTATTCCATCAAAAACCCTCACTTTATTCTCTCGCAAAAGCCGCCATATTTTCGATTTCATGCATATTCTTGCCAAACGTTGCAAGATGTCTTTATTTCAAAGGTCGTTATATGTTATATTTGCTGTATTGTTGAACGTCGAATCATAATAATTCTTACACGAAGGGAGATAGTTTTCCATGTATCGAAAGATGATTTTCGCCGCCCTGATGCTTGCTTTTGCAGTCAGTACCCAGGTCACCGCTCTTGAACGTCCCGATGTTGTATTCAAGATTTTCCAGTTTCCGGCAGATAAAATTCCCTGTATAGACGCAAAAACAAGCGACTGGGATATTGTCCCGGAAAGCTATGCCATCGGTTCTGACGAACTGCGGGACACGGTAAAAGGCCATTCGGGAAGTCCTGATCCGAAAGATCTTAAAGTTAAGGTAAAAGTTGGCTGGGTGAAAGGCATGAACCGTCTCTATTTCCTTTATGAGGCGGATGATAATTACTGGTGCATGTCCCCTAAGCGCGGAGATATTTTTGAAGTGGTTGTGGACGGTGATTTGTCCGGCGGGCAGTTCATCTCCAATCCCCAGATTTCCGATCCCATGGAAAATCATTTCCGTTTCAGCGGTGTGCATTCACAGAATTATCATATTTTCACACCCCCCGGCGAGGGAAGAGACTGGGCTATGGTATGGGGAAACCAGCCGTGGATACGTGACCTCCCTTACTCCAATCATGCCTATTCTTACAATTTCAAGGAAGGCGAAAGCGGGCATCTTATCCTTGAATTCTGGATAACGCCTTTCGATTACGCCCCCTATGAAGGCCCGGCGGGATCAATTGAATCGAAACTGGAAGAAAACAAGATCATCGGCCTTTCATGGTCGGTGCTCGATTATGATACACCTGACGGCGACTATACAGGTTTTTGGAACTTATCTCATATGACAAGGATGGATTCCAATGCCTCCTGCCAGGTTGCTTTCCGTCCCATGCCTCTCGAGCCGCAATTCCGTAAAACGATCGAGGCGCAGTGGTCGTTCAAAGTAGTTGATATGGATCGCCGTATGGTAGCTTTCAAGGATCTGTCGTACGGAAAAATAACCTCTTGGCTCTGGAATTTCGATGACGGCGAAACCTCCACCGAACAGAATCCCATTCATACCTATAAAAAACCGGGAAATTATACCGTCGTTCTCAACATCGAGGGCCCGGACGGCAAAGCCCGCAGAATCAAGGTGTTCGATGTCGCTGTGAAATAAACGTGTGTCTCCGAAATTTAAACTATTTTTTAAATTATACGGGAAAGTACGGAATACTCATTATGAATATGGCGAGGTACATGACAGGTTTTCTCGTTGTCTTTACAGGGAGTTTCCTGAATATCTTTCCTGCATGGTGCGGCGACTCTCCTATACAAACAGCAGTGAGCATCGCCCCGCAGAAATATTTCGTTGAAAAAATCGGAGGCTCACACGTAACAGTTACGGTCATGGTACCTCCCGGAGCGGAACCTCATACCTATGAACCCAAACCCCGGGAGGTGCTGGCTCTTTCCAGGGCGCAGATATATTTTACTGTCGGCGCCCCTTTCGAAAGCGCCTGGCTTCCCCGTTTCTACGCGGTAAATACAAAGCTTTCTATTGTACATACCGAAGCAAATGTTCCAAAAATTTCCATGACAGATGAAAAGCATCATGAACAATCTCATGCAAAATATCCGGAAAGCGGAATGGATATACATATCTGGCTTTCACCGCCTCTTGTAAAAATCCAGGCGCTGTCCATTCTCGAAGGTCTTGAAAAAATCGACCCTGCCCATAGCAGTGAATATCAGGCAAATTATAGCCGTTTTGCTGCTGAAATAGATTCTCTTGACGCCTATCTGAAAAGCCTTTTTTCCGGCATCGGCAAAAAAAAGAATTTTCTGGTGTTCCATCCCGCCTGGTCATATTTCGCGCGGGCATATGGCCTTAAGGAAATTCCTATTGAAATTGCGGGGAAGGAGCCAAAACCATCGGAGCTTGTAAATTTGATAAAACAGGCCCGTAAACAGGAAATCACTGTCGTTTTTGTACAACCACAATTTTCAAGCAGGACAGCGAAGATAATTGCGGATGCTATTCACGGCCATATGGTGAAAGCCGATTCCATGGCTGAGAACTGGGCAGATAATATCCGGTCGGTAGCTGATGAATTCAAAACAGCGGTAAGGTAATCATGAGCAATACATCTGAAATTGAACTGAAAGATGTATGGTTTTCCTATAACGGGGAAACTGTTTTGAAGGATGTTGCCCTCTCAGTTGAACGGAACGATTTTCTTGCAGTCATCGGACCGAACGGCGGCGGGAAAACTACCCTCTTGAAACTTATTCTCGGCATCCTCAAACCGAATAAAGGCGCTATTCAGGTATTTGGGAATGAACCCTCGAAATCGGTTCATCGGCTGGGATATGTTCCCCAGGATACCTTTTTCAACCGTGAATTCCCAATAACTGTTTTTGACGCCGCCCTTCTCGGCAGACTGGGTCACCCTAAAAATTTCTGGCGCTACACAAAATCCGACCGCGAAACAGCTCTTCGCGCCCTTGAGACAGTAGATATGGCAGGTTTCCGCGACCGCAGGATCGGTTCTCTTTCCGGGGGTCAGCGTCAGCGTGTATTTATTGCACGGGCTCTCGCATCAGAGCCTGACATTCTTCTTCTGGACGAACCGACCGCGAGCATCGATATCGAGGGACAACATAAAATTTACGATATCCTTAAAATACTTAATGAACAAATGACAATACTTGTCGTCAGTCACGATCTGAATATACTTCTGGGAATTGCCAAATCTGTGGTTCACGTTAATACTACCGTATATTCGCATAACGCCCCGATCGTATCTTCGGAGGTGCTCGGCAGGCTTACCGGAATATCTCTCGGGCACATCTGTCCTGTGGAACTGCTCGGTGAGCAGACGGATCATGAGCATCACGGTGAAAACGGAAAGCAATTTCAATGATCGAAGCTTTGCATTACGATTTCATGCAAAATGCGTTGATTGCAGGATTACTCATCAGCCTGGCCTGCGGAGTAATCGGTTCTCTCGTTGTAGTCAACCGCATGGTCTTTATTTCCGGAGGAATCGCGCATTCGGCCTATGGCGGTATCGGGCTGGCATTTCTCTTAGGGATTCCCCCGCTCCTTGGAGCCGGACTTTTTTCCCTTTTCATCGCTCTGATCATCGGAATTCTCACCATTACGAACAAATATCGCTCCGACAGCATCATCGGGGCGCTCTGGGCGGCCGGCATGGCATTCGGCATTATCTGCATCGACCTGTCCCCCGGATACGGTGTTGACCTCATGAGTTATCTTTTCGGCAGCATACTTGCGGTGCCGCATTCCGATCTCTGGTTCGCGTTCACCCTCGATTGTGTGATTATTCTCGGAACAGTCATCCTATACAAAGATTTACTGGCGCTTTCCTATGATGAAGAGTATGCTGCTCTTCGCGGGGTGAAAGTGCGGCTTCTTTACTTCATTATTCTATGCATCTCCGCAATCACTGTCGTTATGACTATTCGTGTGGTAGGGCTTATTCTTGTCATCGCCCTTCTTACCATACCAACATATATTTCGGAAATATTTTCACGGTCGCTCGGTCGGATGATGGTGTATTCTTCCATCATCAGCGCCCTGTTCACCTGTACCGGTCTCTGGATTTCATATGCGTTCAACATCACCTCTGGCGCTTCCATCATCATGGTCGCGACTCTGGCGTTTTTTGTTGTCCTGGGTCTGAATAAACTACGGGGAAAAAGACGGAACCCGTCAAAATCTGTTGAATCCTCTTCCAACAACCTGAATGCATAAAATTCAATCAAGTTTTTTATTTAAGAGAAATGCCGTTCAATATAAATTTCAAGGATTTTCATGTTGAATAACGATTTTATATCAGTTTATGAGACAACGAATATTTTGTATTCACAATTTCGTCGTATTTTATCCCATAATTATATTCTACTATTTACTATTCTATTTATTATCAGTTCCGAGACAGCACCTGCCGAACTCCCCGCATTAGGATCTGTGCGGCCAGTCGAATCACGGAATGGGATGGTTGTCAGCCAGCATTCATTAGCTACTCATGCAGGAGTGGAAGTCCTGCGCGGGGGCGGAAATGCGGTAGACGCTGCGGTGACTGCCGGCTTTGTACTGGCTGTTACCCTGCCGTCTGCCGGCAATCTTGGCGGAGGCGGGTTTATGATGGTTCATCTTGCAAATTCACATGAGACCATAGCAATCGATTACCGCGAGAAAGCGCCCCTTTCGGCCTCACAGAATATGTTTCTCGATAAGGACGGTTCGATAATTTCCGGCAAATCAACGTATAGTTATCAATCGTCAGGAGTTCCCGGAACTGTTGCCGGCCTTGCCCTTGCGCTCCGGAAATACGGAACAATTTCCCTTTCCCGCGCTTTGAAACCGGCGATTGAGTATGCTGAAAAGGGATTTATTGTGGATGAATACCTTCACGATTCTCTCATTGCCGTAAAAAAAGAGATGGAAAAATGTCCGGCCAGCATTTCGATTTTTTTTAAGGATGGCGGAGCACCCTATGAAGTTGGCGATCGTATTGTTCAAAAAGACCTCGCATGGAGCCTGAAAGAAATCGCAGGCAAAGGCTCGCAGTCATTTTATACCGGGAGCATTGCAAAGAAAATTGTTGCGGATATGGCGGCAAACGACGGCCTGATAACCATGAAAGACCTCGCTGCCTACCAGCCGGTCATCCGTAAGCCAATCCACGGCACATACCGTGGATATGATATCTTCTCGATGCCGCCGCCAAGTTCCGGAGGCGTTCATCTTGTCCAGATACTCAATCTCCTTGAAACGTTTCCGGTGGATTCTCTCGGACACAACACGCCGGAAACCATACACCTGATGGCCGAATGCATGAAATTTGCGTATGCTGACAGGTCGAGGCACCTTGGCGATCCCGATTTTGTAAAAGTCACGTCAGCAGGTCTAACCTCAAAAAAATATGCGGATGAACTCCGTAAAAAAATAAGCCTCAAAACTATAACGCCGAGCGTTGAAATCTTACCGGGAAATCCAGGCGGTTATGAAAGCGACCAGACAACCCATTTTTCTGTCATGGACAAATACGGCAACGCTGTTTCCAACACATTCACCCTGAATTTCAGCTATGGCTCCTGCATCACCGCCGCCGGAACTGGAATCCTTATGAATGATGAAATGGACGATTTTTCTTCCAAATCCGGTGTTCCGAACGCATATGGACTCATCAACGAGGGTTCGAATTCCATAGAGCCGGGAAAAAGAATGCTGAGCTGTATGACGCCTGCTATTATTCTTAAAAATGGGAAAGTTTACATGATAACCGGCAGTCCCGGTGGGAGCAAAATTATTACCACAACCCTTCAGGTGATTCTGAACGTTCTGGATCACAAAATGAACCTTGCCGATGCCACCAATGCTGCAAGAATTCACCACCAATGGATGCCTGATGTCCTTTATGTTGAAAAAGGGATTGATGCAGTTACCCTTCGCCGCCTGATGGGAAGCGGCTACAAAATTGAAACACAGGGATATATGGGCTGTACACAAAGCATCATGCGTATGGGCAGAATATT
>JBAYHX010000224.1:0-5919 GCA_041665965.1 Candidatus Latescibacterota bacterium | reverse complement strand
CCTTCATGAATCGATCCCGGACACTCCGGTGAAACATGACTGGGAATGCCTCCCGGAAACGAGAATTGTTTAAACAATTTTTTCAGTCCGGCTTCATCACGCGAGATATTCGGATATATTTCACTGTAGGTGCCTTCGAGATAAGTGTTTCCCACCAGCGCAGGCCCCCCGTGTCCGGGGCCGGAAATGTAAATCATATCAAGATCATATTTTTTGATAACCCGGTTCAGATGGACATAGATAAAATTCTGCCCGGGAGTTGTGCCCCAATGCCCAAGCAGGGTATGTTTCACATGCTCCAACTTCAGCGGCTCCCGGAGCAACGGATTATCGCAGAGATAAATCTGCCCGACCGACAGGTAGTTTGCCGCACGCCAATAAGCATCTATTTTCCAGAGCAGTTCGGGGGATAAAAGATTATCCCTTTCTTTCATCTCGTTTGTCTTCATATGAATATGGCCTCGATTTATAAATAAAATTGCCAGTTACTGGGAGTTATCGGAATAATCTCTTAATAACATAATCACTTCTGCTATACTATTCGAGAGAATTCAGCATATTTTCTCTAAATAGGCTGTTTATCGACATATTTTCGAAGATTTACAATAGGGGCAAATCAGGAAGGAAAGTATTTCCCTGCGGCGCCGATGGACAAACCATCGACTCATTTCTCATTTGTCACGTAGTTAAGACGGTATCTTGTTTCTCATTTCCTATGAGCCGTCATCAGGAGATTATCGCGCTTTGAAGATAGAGATGCGATCAATTCATCCCATGATTTGGAAAAAGAAAACGTCCCTTCTTCCTGGAGTTGGGAGGCAAGTGCGGTATCATCTATCCCGGCCTTTTTGAATCCGGCAATCATTTCTTCGCTGTCACCGCCGTCAACCGGCAGCAACCGTTCAATTTTGCCATGATCTGCAAAAGCGATCAAAGTTTCCATCGGCATAGTGTTTATTGTGTCCGGGGCTGCGAGAGCCTCGATATAAAGAACATCCGAAACATTGGGATCTTTTGTTCCGGTACTTGCCCACAAGAGACGCTGCGGTTGAGCTCCCGCTCTGGCAAGTTCCCTCCAGCGTGGTGATGCCATCATCTCACGATAGGCTTTATAGGTTCGTTTTGCAATCGCAATGCCGAGCCGGTTTTGAAATTCCGCCGGGACTTTTTCCATAACCGCCCTGTCCCAGCGGCTGACAAAGAGAGATGCAACTGAAGCTACTTTCGGACTGAGACCCGCAGCGATCCGTCGCTCGATCCCTCTCATATATGCATCTGCTGCCGCAAGGTACTGCTCCCTTGAAAACAAGAGCGTGATGTTTATCGGCACTCCCCTGAAGATCATCTCCTCAACCGCGGTAAGTCCTTCCCGTGTGCCCGGAATTTTGATGAATAGATTAGGACGATTCCCCAATGCATACAGCTTAGCCGCCTCTTTGACAGTACCCGCTGTATCGTACGCGAAATGAGGCGACACCTCAAGTGACACCCAGCCGTCAATGCCTCCTGTCGCATCGTAAATCGGACGAAAGAGATCGGCAGCATGGGTCAAATCTTC
The DNA here is from genome assembly GCA_041665965.1 of Candidatus Latescibacterota bacterium. Classification (GTDB taxonomy): domain Bacteria; phylum Latescibacterota; class Latescibacteria; order Latescibacterales; family Latescibacteraceae; genus JAUYCD01. The sequence continues at coordinate 4,361 of JBAYHX010000224.1, read as the reverse complement.
CAACGCAAGTTCGTAAAAGAGGCCCTCTTCCGATTTGCCCTCAAACACTTTTTGGCGGATAGCCTCATTATAGAAACCGGTATTAATAACAGCATGATTAAAAATAGTGGGATTAGAAGTAAGTCCGGTCACTGAAAGTTCAGTGATATAACGGAAGAGAGTACCTTTGGAAATGAGCCCGCGTGTGATGTTGTCGAGCCAGAGACTCTGATTAAGATCATGCAGTTGCTGTGTTGCTTTCATGGATCCCCTTATAATATTCCCTCAGCCTTAACGGCCTGAGCAAAGCAGGTAAATCACGGTAAGCCGGGTGTATATTTTTTATTTTGAGGTAAAGCAACGGTCAGAATATGCTCACTTCTTCCTCTTCATCTACCTCTTCACGGTCTCCTGCCACATCCAGATAAGCGGAAAACAGACTGTCACTATTCAGCCCCTGTTCCGGATCATACTGATCATGCATATTTTCCAGAATCTGGTCGACATCTTCGGATTCAAAATAAATTTCCGGCTGGTCCTGATAGCGGCGGTTCGTGTTTTCCTGATCGATCAACGATTCCACGTCTTTTTTCGTCCACAAACTGTAAGCAATGACATCTTCAGGATCGAAATCATTCTTTAGAATGTCCATAAGGTCTCTTACTTTCGGCATTTTATTACCTCCTTATCAATAGACTGTTTTTACCAATTTTCTTTGAGAAGATCATTATTCCCAAATCTAAAATGGTATGAACTCTCCTGTTCTAGTAAACATCGATAACAAGAAACATGCCAAAAATCATGAATACCTGCTGTTTTTGTATTTACATTATTATTAATATGTTACATCTTTATCAAAAATAAGGTAGTATGGATAATTTTCGTCTGTGAATAAAAAAAGCGGTTAATATTAACCATTGGTTAAATATTACCGCTTTCATTAAAAAACATGTTCGGATTAAGTCTTTGTCAACCTGATCTATTCATAAACTCAAGGATAAAATCCCCCCGCCGTTTCACGGCGCCCCCCTTACTAAGGGGGGTTGAACAAAGAAGAAAAAGACAGACTCGTGCATAATTCTCCCCTTAATAAGGGAAGATGCCGACAGGCAGTGGGGATTCCTGACTCAATGATTGTGATGAATATTTTTTATGAATTATCCGGGTTAAATACCTTTTCTCCTATATTTTATATTCCTCTATCAGAGCTTATACCCAATCTGACGCAAAAAATTCTTACGCCAGGCTATTTCTTCCCCGTCTTCGATGCCTTGCGTATGAAAACCGTCGATAATACCCAGAACACCTCTCCCCTGTTCGGTCTCTGCTAGTATTACTTCGGTCGGGTTGGCTGTTGCACAGAAAATACGGCATACCTCCGGAACCATTTTGAGCGTGTTCAACACATTCAAAGGGTAAAAGCCTTCTTCGAGAAAAATGATGAAGCTGTGGCCCGCATCTATTGCTCTGGCATTTTTCCGGGCAAGCTCCACCATATTCGGATCAGTGCCCGACCATCGCACCAAACACTTACCGGAGGCTTCGCAAAAGGCCAGTCCGAATTTAATTCCCGGAACTGCGCCGACAAGTGCTTCATGGATATCCTCGACCGATTTGATAAAATGCGACTGCCCAAAAATGAAATTAACAGCCTCGGGTTTATCGATTTTCACATGAACAAGCTGCATGACCAATCTCCTTCCATAATACTGTTTCACAAAGAATTGATATGCTATATGATTCTGTCGTTTAGTCTAAAGATACGTGAAAATTCCCTGCATTTTCCAGTGATTTCATTCATAGTGATAGCGGGAAGAATTATAGTCAGAATGCAGAACATCTTCGACCGTAATTTTTTCTATCACCTTTCATTGAGAAAAACTATTTTATAAGTGCAACTTATATTATGTTTCTTAATCGTTTCTCTTGCGGCAGCCAATCTTTCATCCTGTCTCTGTATTCCAGATACAATAAAGAATGCTTGCTTCTCGGTCATTTTTCAGGAATAAATATACAGACCTGTTGGTGTAATTATGAGTCATATCGTACAAGCGATCACAGTACCCTGGTATAATGCCTGCGCTGATTATGCGGTTCAGTTGGCGCGGGGCATTCAAAAGGTCGGGCACAGGGTTACAGTTACCGGAGGCAGTGGAAGTCCGGTTATCAGTAAAGCCCGTGAATTCGGTGTCGAGGTTTATGATTACTCCAGCCCCGCATCGGCAAATCCGGTTGATTACTATTTTTTGATAAAAGGCTATCGGAAATTTGCCATTGAAAACGAAGTATCGCTTGTAAATGTTCATCACGGCCGTGATCACCTTGCATGGGCGTTGGCGCTCCGGGGGACGAAGATCAAACTGGTGAGAACCTCGGGCAATCAGGTTCCGCCGAATCGTCATTTTGGTGCACGGTATCTTATCGAAAACTGTACATCGGGAATAATCGCATCATGCCGGACGGTGCAGAAGTATTACACAGATGTCTTTGGAGTCAAACCCGAAGACATACCAATAGTCAACGGCGGAGTAGACAGTGTTTATTTCACTCCCGGATATCGTAGAAATGTTCTGAGAAACTCCATGGGAATTCCCGAAAAAGCTTTCGTTTTCGGCATTGTAGGGAGATTTTCTCCGGTTAAAGGCCATCGATATTTTTTTGCAGCGGCGGAAAAGATTGGCCGCGCTCATCCTGAAGTCTGGTTCGTAGTTTCCGGATGGGAAGCTCAACTCAATGAAGATAGTATGAAGGTGATGGCCGCAGATGCGGGCATTCTGGACCGTACCCGATTTACCGGAAAGCAGACCGACATCCGTGACCTTCTCGGAGTATTGGATGCCGGAATCATTGCTTCTGTCGGATCGGAAACGATATGCCGTATAGCAATGGAGTACATGGCCATGGGTATTCCGGTGATCGGGGCAGACACAAACGTAATCCCCGAAATAATCCGTAACGGGCGGAATGGATATGTTGTATCCCAGGCTGATCCGCATGCGCTGGAGCATGGTATGGAACTTTTGATCGATTCGCCGGAACGTTTGCGGGAATTTGGGAAAAACGGGCGTGAAATCATCGAAGAAGAATATTCTCTGGAAAAATTTGCATCTATAACTCTTGAAGCATACAGGAACATGAAGGTCAATGTCTGAAAATCCCAAAGAAAAGGCTGCGCCCGACCGTTTTACCATCGAACCGGTCGAACTTGTTGAAGTGGTGGATGAATTCAGCAAGCTCCTTGAAAAAATCGAGCTGTATAATCCCCATGTCGACCGTGACCTTATAAAACGTGCTCTCCGGTTTGCAGCGGTAGCGCATGCCGGCCAGCGTCGTATGTCCGGAAAACCGTTTATTTACCATGGGATTCTAACTGCGGATATTCTTGCAGACCTTCACCTTGATTCTGTAATGATCGCCTGTGGAATACTCCATGATGTAGTTGAGGATACCGATATTACCGTAGAAGATGTTCGCAAAGAATTCGGCCCCGAAATCGCAACCATTATCGATGGATTGACCAAGATTGCAGGCCTGAAACTCATGAGTCCGGAAGAACGCCAGGCGGAAAATTTCCGGAAGATGATCCTCTATTCAGCAAAAGACGTCCGTACCGTACTGGTAAAATTCGCCGACCGTCTTCAAAACATGCGAACCCTTGAATTTCTCTCCAGCGATAAACGTAAGCGCATTGCGCATGAAACGCTGGAAGTTTTTGCTCCTCTCGCTCATCGTTTCGGAGTAAATACAGTCAAAACAGAGCTTGAAGACCTTTCATTCCGGTGGCTGCATCCCAGGGAATACCATAAGATCAAAAACGCTCTGGATCAGACTGTCAAAGAGCATGATGTTTTCATCAAAGAATTTCTTGAACCTCTCGAAAAACGGCTGACCGATGAAAATATCAAACACCATATTCAATGGCGTCTTAAAAATCTCTACAGTATTTACAAGAAGATGATAAAAGACAACAAGAGCCTGGATCAAATCTACGATATTTTCGCTATCAGAGTGATTGTAGACACAATTTCGGACTGCTATTTCACCCTTGGCATAATTCACTCCATGTTCACTCCGGTAGTTAAACGTATCAAAGATTTCATAGCCACGCCTAAATTTAACATGTATCAGTCACTGCACACCACAGTGGTCGGATCGGGCGGAAAAATGGTCGAGGTGCAGATTCGCACATGGGAAATGCATCATACCGCCGAAACCGGGATCGCGGCGCACTGGCGTTATAAAGAAGGAAAGGTCGAGGCTGACGAAATCGATGACTACATGGTCTGGCTTAATCAAGTAGTAGATTGGCAAAAAGGCACTCCCGAACCCGCTGAGTTTATGCATGAATTAAAAATGGACCTGTTCCAGGACGAAATATTCGT
>JBAYHX010000223.1:0-5932 GCA_041665965.1 Candidatus Latescibacterota bacterium | reverse complement strand
GATGCCATAGATAATAATATCACTTGCAAAATTTTCAATAATATATGATAATAGGTTAAATTTAATGTGGGCAACTATCATATTTATTTGTAAGAAGTATTAGTTCAACCGTTTATCCAGGAGGGTGGTATGAAACGTTTCAAGTTGTCAAAGGTTCTGGTCCCTGTATCGTTGTCGTTACTATTGTCAACGCTCTTTCTGTCATTGCCCGGTTGTTCGAAATCGAATCAACCGGCCTGGAAAGCAACGAATGACAAGCTGATCAAAGAAAATGATATTAAGGTACGCGAGAGAACAGACCTCGTCGAAACAGGTATTACCCCGAGTCTTGAGCCGGGCAAAGTTACTCCCAGCGATTCTCTCAAGGTCATCGAAATTGCTCCGGGCGTAAAAAGCATGATGTATTGGGGCAAGGCTGTTCTTGTAAGCTGGATAACAATGGCGCCGAATGCCGAAATTCCGAAGGAAACACTTTCTACTTCCCGTATGATGGTGATGTTCAAAGGTTCTGTCGATCAGTTGGTTAACGGGAAGATGGAACACATGGAATGCACTGACCCTGCTCCCGGATACTTTTTCTCCACAGGATTTATCGGATACAAACATGCCCTTATTCTTGATAAGGGAGCGGAAAATGCTGTGAAGGCAGGGCCAAAGGGTGCTCAATTTGTGGAAATTTATGCTCCTATGCGTCTTGATTATCTTGAAAAAGCCGGAGTAACTCCTCCGAAAGATCCGAATTTTGGAACGTTTGCTGCCTCTACCCGCTATCCTTCAAACAAAGTATTTGACTTCAACGATATTCAGCGTTCCACGCTAATTGCCCAGTGCTGGTCGCGGCTCCTGAACAATAAGGATGCCCAGGCAAGCTTCCTCTTTATGGAACCGGACAGCAAATTTGCCCTTCACAATCACCCTGAAGAGCAGCTCATGATAGTCCTCCGCGGTTCGACCGAAGAGCTTATTCTCGATCAGAAAGTTCCTATGAAAGTCGGGGATGCTCTCTACTTGCCCGCATATTACGTGCATGGCGGCACCAACAGCCCCCAGGGCTGCGATGTTCTGGACGTGTTCTGGCCTGTCCGTGAAGCAGATTATCAGGTCAGGGAAAAAGAACGTTATGACGCATACAATAAGATCATTCCAGCGGGTGAAGAACCGAAACTGGTCGCTGACATTAAAGCCAAGCAGAACGGGAATCCCTTCCTTGAAGGCGGCGTTTACGTCAAAGGCAAACTTATCTTCTCCGGAATGTTCTTTGATATTCCCTCCGGCACATGGAAGAGCGATGCGAAAAAGAGCAATCTTCTTTCCCTCGATCTCGCCACCGGTAAGGTCAAAACGATTATCAAAGGAATGCAGACCAACGGCATGTCGGTCATGCCCAACGGCAATTTAGTGGTCTGCAATATGGCCGGACATCAGGTGATCGAAGTCACCCCTGAAGGCAAACTTGTTAAGGTTCTCGCATCCAAGTTAAGTGACGGCACCCGTATCGACGGACCCAACGACGTGGTATGCGACGCCAAAGGCGGTTTCTATTTCACCGATCCGCAGTTTATCTTCGACAAACCGGCCCGCTCCGGAAAAACAGTGAATTATATCAAGCCTACCGGCGAAGTTATCGAAGTTGTCAAACCGGGTGAATTCGGTATGGAAAACGGCATCGAACTCAGCCCAGACGGCAAACTCCTTTATGTCAACAATACCTATCATGACAAAAACCGTATGAGCGATGTATCGAACCATGTTGCGGTCTACGATGTGAAGGACGACGGCACTCTGGCGAACAAACGCATCTTCTGTATGATTTTCTGTCCTGCCTCCGAGTATGACGGCGAAACCCGCCACACAAGTTCCGATGGCTGCGCCATGGACGAAGAGGGGAACCTCTATGAAGCGACCGCTATTGGATGCCAGATTTTCAATCCTAAGGGTGAGTACATCGGAACCATCCATACTCCCTTCTTCCCGGTCAATATCTGCTTCGGCGGCGAGGATAATTCAACCCTGTACCTGTTTGCTTGGGATAAGATTTATTCCATCAAAACAAACGTAAAAGGTCTCGTCCTTCCGAAAAAGTAGTGATATTTAACTTCTTATCTTTATTTAAAGCCGGTCTTTTAGAGATCGGCTTTTTTTATGCGCTTATGCAAGGTCTTAACTTGACTTTAAGTGTGCGTTATTCTATATTATCATGTAGATGTGGTGGATGTAGCTCAGCTGGTTAGAGCGCCAGGTTGTGGCCCTGGAGGCCGCCGGTTCAAACCCGGTCTTCCACCCCAAAAGTGACTTTGCCATATACTCTATATGGCATTATTTATATTCGCCCGAAAAAAACTTCTGATTTCCAAATACTGTATACCTCAGTTTCATCTTCGCTCCCTGAGAAATTTCTGTAGATTCCTTGCGAAAGGATTATCTTCATGTACGATCTTATCATTAAAAATGGCAAAATTGTAAGCGGCAGAGGAAACCCCTGGTTTTACTGCGACATAGCTATATCAGAGGGTAAAATCGTTGGCATTGGGCATTTCGACAATGCTCAGGCAAATAAAACAATAGATGCAAAAAAGATGGTAGTATCGCCCGGATTCATCGATGGTCACAGCCATTCCGATCTTTCACTCCTTATTCAACCCCGTGCGGAAGCAAAGGTAATGCAGGGAGTTACTACAGAGATCATCGGCCTTGATGGTTTATCACTTTCCCCGGTTTCCGAAAATAATAGTTCTATCTGGCGCAAGTTTATCGCCGGAGTATGCGGTAATCCGGATATTCCTTGGAATTGGAAAAGCTTTGCCGACCAGATGGATGCACTCGATGCTGTGAAACCATCTCTGAATGTATCATCTTATGCCGGTCTTGGCGCCATCCGCTTCCATGTCATGGGGATGACTGACCGCGGGGCAACACAATCAGAAATCGAAACTATGCGCGATATTGCAATAATTATGATGGAGGAAGGCGCCCGAGGAATATCTTCCGGGCTTATTTACCCTCCGAACGAGTACCAGACCACTGATGAAATTGCCCGAATAGCGGAAAGGGTTCCTCCCTATGGCGGCGCATATAATATTCACCTGCGGAGCGAAGGTGACAGGCTTTTTCCTGCCATGGATGAAGCGATTGAAATTGGAAGAAGGTCAGGCATACCGGTTATCATCACCCATTTTAAAATAATGGGAGAAAAAAACTGGGGTGAAGCGGAAAGAGCTCTCGAAAAAGTTGATGAAGCGCGCAGGCAGGGAATCGAGGTGAGCATAGAACAGTATCCGTATACTGCCGGCAGCACATTTCTTAAAGCTATCGTACCACCCTGGTACCATGCCGGCGGTCCCGATGCTCTTATCCGTACACTGTGTGAGAACCGTAACGCAGTGAAAAAAGATATCTATGAACGCAACGACTGGGAAAATTTTGTACTCGCTACAGGATGGGATAATATCCGTATTTCTTCGGTTGAAAGCGATGCAAACCAGAAATTTGTCGGTAAGAGTATTACTGAAATCAGCAGGCTTCGCGGAACAGACGATCCCGCAGACAGCGCTTTGGATATCATAGTCGAAGAACAGGGAGCCGTAAGTATGGTGCTGTTTTTTATGGATGAGCGCGATGTCATGACCATAATGAGCCATCCGGCTGTAAATTACATCACCGATGGCATTCTCGGGGGATCACAGCCCCATCCGAGAGTGTATGGAAGTTTTCCGCGAATTCTTGGAAGGTACGTGCGTGAAAAGGGTATTTTACGTCTTGAAGATGCTATTCGGAAAATGACTTCCTTACCTGCTGAAAAACTGCAGTTGAAATCAAAGGGCGTCATTGCCGAGGGATACGATGCGGATCTGGTCATTTTCGATCCTGATACTGTCATCGACACAGCGACCTATGAAAATCCCCGTCAGTATCCCCTTGGTATATTCTGGGTGGTAGTAAATGGCGAAGTGGTAGTCGAGGAAGGGAAGCATACCGGTGCGGCTCCGGGAAAAACCATTCGTACACATTGATTACAATGTGTGTGAATGTATTTCTTTCTCCATTGCAGGTTCGCCGTACTATTTTCCTTTGGACCAGTGTACCATCATCCCACGGTTTGCCGCGATTTATGATATTATCGCCGTAACTACTTCTTCTGGTTCACGATGAAGTTCGTCAGTGTCCTTATATTTCTGATGAAAGTAGAAGTCTCAATTCCCTGAGTTATCCGTACAGGTCCATTAATGGTGTCATGGTAATTAGGGATCCGAATCTCAGTTACCCAGGCGCCTCTTGAATCCATGGAAGAAATAAGTTTTTCTACTATTTCCATCGAAACGGCAGAAGGTTCAGTTTTTGCTTCTTTCTGAAGTTTGTATTCCTCCATAGCCTGTTCCGGAGAAAGAGCATTAATCCTTTCAAATTCCTGTTTGACAGCCTGAATATCAATTGTCTGGATCGAACCGTAGTGTTTCAACTGACCGAACGTGTAATCAACCCAATAGTGGCCGTTCTCCATACTGGTACCGTCACGGTGCGCGTACAGGGGCTTGTTGGTTTTCAACTCGTAGAATGTCGCATGAGTATATTTTTTCGCAGGATCTGTATTGATAACTGACGATTCAAGCCATGCTATCGCATCAGGAATTCCCCGGAGATATTTTCTGTTCCCGGTGATTTTATAATACAACTCCAGATCACCGATACAACCCACTGTCTGGCCGGGCATTATCGACGCCGGTTCATAAGACCGTGCAGCAGCGGAATTGAGATTAAGATCGAACTGCTGGCCCCATCCGGCTTGTGGAGCGGGAAGCTGAGAAATAATCACGAAATCCATCCCGCGAAGAGCGGCCTTTTGGTACTCCTCGTTACCGAGTTTATCGAATGCTTCGAGGAGTAAAACTATATTTCCCTCAATGACATCATCATTGAAAGTATAGTATGAAGTGTAGTCTCCATGTCCATCGTGGGGATATTCAAAACTCAAAGGATATCTTTGAGGCCATGCGCCATTTGGATACTGCGAAGCAAGTATAAAATCGAGCGCCTTCATAAGGGGAACGCGATATGCCGGATCCATTGTGGTCATGTATAAATCGAGAAGAAACCTGGTTGCGCCGGAAGTAACATCATCATCGTACGTACAGTTTCCATAATAATGATAGTATTCCTCCCAACCCCAGCATTTTGACGCAACCTCATCATACCATTTCCGGATGCCGGGCATATCGAAATCGATAAGGTAATGCCAGCCGCCCGAGGGATATTGTCCCCAGATAAGCGCATCAGCCACCTTTTTGGCGTAATTCAGATAATCCGCGTCGCCAGTAGCACGATAGGTATCCAGAAGCATTTCGCCAACACCAACCGTCCCCGGATCCTGCACCCATATCTGGGTTTTTCGAGCGGGAACCTCTCCCCATTGTTCGGAGAGATCGGCAGTATATTTCCATAAAAAACCGCCATGGTTTGAGACGGTATTCATCATAAATTCTGTTGCTTTTTTCATAGCGGCAAGAGCATCTTTTTCTTTTGATTGATTACTTTTAGCGGTTGAAATTCGCGGCACAGCGATTGCCGTGGAAAATAAAAGAGAAAAAATGCACAATAATGCAAAAATGATACCGTTGCGGAAATTCCAAAACATAGTAAAATCCTCCCTAAACCGGATTTAAAAGGGGCAGATAATATTTAATCAATAGCTTATCTGCCAGACTCGGCAAAGATTTGTAAAAGAGTGTAGAAAAAGATACCCGCCTCATGTCCCTTTCCTTATAAACGAACGATGCAATTTCATAACCCATTATCTATCAGGCAGATATCTGTTTACCCTTTCATTTATTGCTCCGGTGATTAAACAGCTGAAATATATTAAAAACTATTATTTTTGACAAATAAAGCATATAAGGTACTGATAATAAATAATATAACTTGATTATTATCTCATTTT
>JBAYHX010000222.1:0-5963 GCA_041665965.1 Candidatus Latescibacterota bacterium | reverse complement strand
GCGTTTTTGTTGCTTTCGATTTTATCTTTCTCAGTCGTTCCCAGGGATTTTCCCGTAAAAAACGCAGGCAGACATCGAATGTCGCTCCTCCCCACACTTCGAGAGAATAGTATCCTGCCGAATCAATGACATCAATGATTTTCATGATGTCATCTATTCGCATTCTGGTAGCCCAAAGTGACTGATGAGCGTCACGGAGCGAGGTGTCGGTTATTCTGAGAGGTATCGTATGTTTTTTGTCTTTATTTACTTTTTTAGGATTGGTCACTCTTTAATTCCTCAATGGTTCTTCCATCTGCAAAGAAAGAAAACAGTTTTCCGGACAGAATACCGTTTTCACATCTCTATGGATGAAAGGCAGATATATGAAAGGTGATGGTACTATATAATATAGTTGAAAATACTATACTTTCTTTTGCGAATCAAGGATTTCTTTTATTTTCACCGCATATCTATCTGACGCAGTAAGGGTTATAAAAAAGCAGATAAAGACACCCACAACCCATGTCCCCTCTCCTTTGAGCGGGCGAGGGAAAACCCCTGTTATAATTTATAAACCATTATCTTTAATGCAGATATGGGTCTTCCCCTCTCTTACACCGATGTCCCCGCTTTTGTGAAACAAAAATGGGGTGGTAGAAGAGGATCAAGGGGTGAGTTAAAACGTGCTGATTAATCTCGATAAGAGTATTTGTTGTTCTCTCATGTGCATTATTCTTGTACATCTATTGTGTACTTTTCGAGATGTCTGCATCCCCAATATATTGGGGGAATTATCATCTTATTTCTGGAGAACCAGTTTCCCGGTAACTGTTGATCCATCTACCATTAGACGATAGACATACTTTCCTCCGGGTGATTTCTCCGTATTCCAGACCGCGAGATGAGCGCCGCTCTCACGCCGGCCTTCAACAAGGACAGCAACTGTTTTTTCGCTGCTGTCCATGATCTCGAATTTCACATCGCCTTTTTTCGGCAGACGGTATTCAATCGATGCAAATGGATTGGCAGGGTTGACCTTGCTCTGGTAAAGAACGAAAGCTTCTGGTTTGCGGGGTCGTGGAGTATCCTCGATTCCACTCACTTTGGAATAATCGAACGGTTCGTCCAGCATATGATAAAGCGGTTCAGTGCCGCCGCCATAATTCTTTGCAAGATAATTTGTCAGAAGCGTCGTTCGTTTGAGCTGTTCAACGGGGACAAGGGTAGCGGCGCCGTTTTCCCAGAGATAAACCGGTATCCGCCGTGGATCCAGGGCATTGGACATTCCCCGTTCCATGGCAAGGTGGAAGTATCCAAGGTTTCCCGGCTCATGGCCGCCGAGATAGTGGCCGATGATATCGGTTCGGAAAATATCCCTGCCGAAAATAATAACATTGCTCATAAAATCTAAGGCAGAAGGGGACGGGTTCTGATCCCCTGATTTTCCGGTTTCCTGCCCGCTTTTCGGCACATGCGGGCCATTGTTCCCCGAGTCGCCGTCACGGCCGTAAATCCCTTCGATGATATTCAGGCCGCAAGGTGTTACCGAAAGGTTGTCGAGCGTACGGGTTGCCCATGCCTCCTGTCTGATACCTCCCTGGGGGCCGGGTGCGCCCCAGCGGGGAATAATCCCTTCCGCGACATGACGGGCATAGTTTTTTTTCACCGCTTCCACAGCGTTTTCGTGACGGTATTTTGCGGATATCGTCATATCGCTGTCTCCGGCTGCGCAAAAACCGGTGAAAGGACGTACGACCATCCCCTGAAGGTTCTTGCCGCAGAGAGTCAGCCCCATTGCGTGCGCCTTGAATTTTGATATGTTCAGAAGCCAGGTTCGGGGAGTATTGATGGGCTCGAGCTGCGGAAGTTTTTTAAACCAGCGGCCGTTGGGGACATCATTCCACGTAAAATGCTCTCCCGGATTCATTCCATTGCCGATGGTGCCCGAAAAATCTGTGCGAAAATCAGCCCCGACACGGTTGGCCATATCGACGATTCCGTATATCTGAAATGAGTTGGGTCCCCGGTCGTTCTCACGGATATGCATTTGTCTGCCCGAAATTCCCAGCTCTTTCATCGCCTCGAACACTCCCTCGCTAAAGAACGGGTCGGTTACTGTGCCTAAAATCTGTTCAAGAGGATATTTATCCGCATCCGTGGTTTTCAGATTCAATTTCACCGGGATGGAGATCGAAAGGGGAATTCCGCTCCTGTCTCTCGGAACGAACACACTTCTTCCAAAAGTCAGACCCGCTTTGAGCTTGGCACCGGAATTCATCTTGTCGTCGATTGAGGTAGGCATGATAAACACGGCTTCGGGGTGGTTGTCGATAAACGGATGCAGCCCGAAGTATCCCGAAGTCTGTTTCCGTGAAGCTAATGCCTGGATGGGCAGGCTGAGGCCGAGCGCTCCGATAGCCGCGGTTTTCAGAAAATCTCGTCTGTTGAACATGTATAAACCTTTCTCTATGAACAAAATACATCAATAGTTCCGGAATCCCTGACGCCAAGCTAAATAGCGATAAGAAAGGCATCAAAATCTTGATAAATGTAAAAAGAACGATCGGTTAAAAATTATTTTAACCTTCTTTCTTTATTCCGGCTCCTGACTTATGTCTTTTGTATTCTTTCTTTTCTACCAGCCTCTCGCCTCGAATAACGGCTGCATTTGCTTGTTGTATTCCGTCCCGTTCTTCATGAAAAATCCCTTCCAGTAATAGGGAGATTTTCCCATTTGGGACATCACATCAGCCCATTGCGACAGAGTAAGCCAGAGCACAAGATCCCCGATTACGCCGGTGGCGGGGCATATCTTACGGTCAAGGCCTTTGACCGGAACAATGCCCCAGCTTTCAGGAGAATAGGTGTTAAATGCAAGATCAGCTTCTTTGTAAAGCCGAGGCCCGGAAGCGTCGTTTTCCAAAGAGTATGGGCCAAAAGTCGCAACATACGCCCCTTTCGCACGGCAGTCGCGGGCGAGAGCGATTTCCTCGGGATTATTGGAACTGTATGAGCCGATAAGGACGATATCTCCCTTATTGAGCTTTCCCATGTCCAATGAGCGGGTTATCCTCGGCCCGTTTGCCACGCCGCAGGCGTCTGAAACCAACGCCTTATGTCCGGCTATCCACCATTTTGCTCCTTTTGCCACCAGGTCTGCGAGAAGGCGGCCAGCCTCCATGAATTTTGGACGGTCTTTGCCAACCATCTGTACACGGTCGATGCAGGTTTGGATATAACTTCTCGCCCATCCGGAAGATTTGGCTCCTTTGTTGGCTTCAAGCCCAGCAAGTTCGGCAGCAGCCATCCAGTATACCGCCGCCTGGGCAATCCCCCCGCCGGGCATCACCGGAAAATCAGGATGATCCGCGGGATGCACAAGGCCGTTATTCCAAGGTAACTGGCTGTCTATGACAACAGAAGATGCATCCTCGATATGGAGTATCTTTCCTCCATATTCGATCTGATACCCTTCTTCGGGGGGTGTTTTTGCAAAGGGATAATAATTTACTGTTACACCTATAACCCGGATACCTCGTTTCATTGCGCCAATATTACCGGTGTTGATTGTATTGGTGATGATTACATCATTCGGATTCAGCCGGGCATATTCTTCTTCTTTGGCTTCACGTTTTATAAACTTGAAAACTCCGGGTTGCCCCGTACGGTCAAGGGCGGTTTCTTCGGTTGGGAAATGTCCTGCGGTAATCTGGGAGTATACCGAGCCGCCTTTTTTTATTCTCGTGTAAGCAGTTTGCATCTCACGTTCGATAGGTTCGACCTGCGTATCGCGGAGACCGGTGAGTATCGACAGCGCACCCTGATAATACTCATCCCAGAAGGTTGTGTTCTGAATCGACGCTGCGGAGGCTTTCACACTGTGGTTGAGGATGCTCGGCGTTACTGCCATTCCGCCCGAAAGTACTGCAAAGGTTTTAAGAACTGATCTGCGGGAAATGCGGCTCATTGGTTATCTCCTCATATTTATAATTGAGAATATCACTTTTTCCGATTCACAAGAATATACTACAGCTTTTTTGAAAAGGCCAAAAAAATACTTGACAACGGTTATTAAGTGTATTATCATAATTCCTATAAAAATAGTAGACTATAAATTATTTTAAGATTTTTAAACGGTACATACAAGTAAATTCTATCACTGTAAAGAAAGGTATACTTATCATGGGTAAAAGAAGATTGGAAACATTGGCCGTTCATGCCGGACAGGAAATACCAGATCCAACCACAGGATCGCGGGCAGTACCAATTTATCAGACATCATCTTATGTGTTCAGGGATACCGACCACGCAGCGAACCTTTTTGCTCTTCGCGAACTTGGAAATATCTATACGCGGCTTATGAATCCGACAACCGATGTGTTTGAAAAAAGGGTAGCGGCAATCGAGGGGGGAACAGCGGCTGTTGCGGTTGCTTCCGGTCAGGCGGCTGAAACCTATGCGCTATTGGCAGTTACCCAGGTAGGAGATGAAATTGTAGCTGCGAACAATTTATATGGAGGAACCTATCAGCTCTTCCATTACACGTTCCCCAAACTCGGGAGAAATGTTATTTTTGTAGACTCTTCTAAACCTGAAGAATTTAAGAAAGCCATTACACCACGGACACGGGCTGTTTATGCGGAGACTATCGGCAATCCCAAGCTGGATGTACCGGAATTCGAAGCAATTGCAAAAATTGCCCATGACGCCGGGATTCCTTTTGTTGTAGACAATACGGTGGGAGTCGGGCTGGTACGCCCGCTGGAGTATGGAGCCGATATCCTCGCAACTTCCGCCACCAAGTTTATCGGAGGTCATGGGACAACTCTTGGAGGTATCATCGTCGACGGAGGAAAATTTAACTGGGGCAACGGTAAATTTCCCGAATTCACAGAACCTGATCCAAGTTATCACGGGCTGAAGTTCTGGGATACCTTCCGTGATTTTGCAGGAATGGGCAATGTTGCGCTTGCGTTCAAGCTCCGCGTGCAGCTTCTCCGCGACCTTGGGGCAACATTGAGTCCGTTCAATTCATTTCTCCTGCTGCAAGGGTTGGAAACGCTTGCTCTTCGTCAGGAAAGGCATTCAGAGAATGCATTGAAAGTTGCTCAGTTTCTGGAAAATCATCCTCTCGTTTCATGGGTTAAATATCCGGGACTTTCCAGTCACCCGGCACATGCGACAGCAAAAAAATATCTTAATGGAAAATATGGCGCATTGGTCGGATTTGGCATTAAAGGAGGATTTGAAGCCGGAAAGAAATTCATTCATTCGGTAAAATTGCTTTCGCATCTGGCCAACATCGGTGATGCCAAGAGTCTGGTGATCCATCCGGCTTCTACGACTCATCAGCAGCTTACCGCCGAAGAGCAGGAAGCAACGGGAGTGACAGCTGATTATATCCGTCTTTCCATCGGAATAGAAAATATAGAGGATATCAAAGAAGACCTTGACCAGGCGTTAAAAGCAACAAAATGATCGAAAAACGGTAACTGAGAACTCACCCCGTTTCCCTTGGGAAGGGGATAATACGCCGGCTGAGCTTTACGAAGCCGGGAAATGGGGTGCGGTAAAAAAAGGAAAGGAGCGCTTTATGAGCGCAATTTATGATGATATAACAAAAACAGTGGGCCATACTCCGCTTGTCCGTTTGAAACGAATGGGCGCTGATACGGTCGCCACAGTTTTGGTCAAACTCGAATCGTTCAATCCCCTGTCCAGTGTCAAAGACCGGATAGGGGTGGCAATGATCGAGGATGCGGAAAAGAAAGGGTTGATAAACAGGGAAACCGTTATTATAGAACCCACAAGCGGAAATACCGGAATTGCTTTGGCTTTTGTTGCGGCGTCGAAAGGATATCGTCTCAAGCTCACCATGCCTGATACGATGAGTATGGAAAGAAGACAGCTTCTGGAAGTTTTTGGCGCGGAACTGGTACTAACTCCCGGTGCGGAGGGTATGAAAGGTGCAGTTAAAAAGG
>JBAYHX010000221.1:0-5964 GCA_041665965.1 Candidatus Latescibacterota bacterium | reverse complement strand
TACCGTATTCCTATTCATGGGCAATACTCCTTTTCTGAATCGATTCATGATTATCGCTAATCTAAATCTAATCAGAACATGGGGTTTGCCCAATTCTTTTCTATTTTAACCGGACACTACTGAAATATTTTATGAATCTTTTATGAAAAGTCGAACGATTTATGTACAAGATGCGGGTTGAAGACAACAGAATATTGCATTAACAGGAAACAATCATTTAAGGAGCCATATATGCTTGGAAACACATTCGGACGCGTATTCAGGATAACTACGTGCGGTGAATCATACGGCAAAGCTCTTGCGGTAATTGTGGATGGAGTTCCCGCCGGGCTTTCGCTGACCGAAGCCTATATTCAGGAAGAACTTTACAAGCGCCGCCCCGGGCAGAGCCCCATAGATTCACCCCGCAAGGAAACGGACATCGTCCAGTTGTTTGCCGGGATGCTGGAGGGGAAAACTACAGGCGCGCCGGTAGGGATGATCATAAACAATGTGGATACGCAGGCGATTCATGTGGAGCAATACCGTGAGGTAAAAGATATTATCAGGCCGGGACACGCTGAGTACACTTTTTTTGTGAAGTATGGTGAATATGCCGACTGGTGTGGAGCGGGAAGAGCCTCCGGACGGGAAACGGTCGGGAGAGTGGCTGGCGGCGCGGTGGCGAAATTCATACTCGAACAGGAAGGGATCGAAGTTCTGGCTTATACCAAAGAGAGCCATGGCATTGTTGCCCGAGATATGACTTTCGAGGAGATTAAAGCCAATTACCGCAAAAATGAAATCAACTGCCCCGATCTTGAAACGGGCAAAGCCATGATCGCGGATGTGCTGAAAGTCCGTGACGCCGGTGATACAGCCGGAGGAGTTGTCGAAGTGATCGCCCGCGGAGTTCCGGCAGGCTTGGGAGAACCGGTATTCGACAAGCTTTCAGCCGACCTCGCCAAGGGGATCATGTCGATCGGAGCGGTAAAAGGAGTCGAGATCGGAGGGGGATTCGCCTGCGCAAAGATGACAGGTTCCGAATGGAATGACGAGCCCTTTGTGGAAAAAGGCAAGGTGAGGTTCAAAACCAATAACGCCGGCGGAGTACTTGGCGGCATTTCCAACGGCGAGGAACTCCGTCTGCGGGTAGCAGTCAAACCTACTCCTACTATATCCATTGATCAGGGTTCGGTCAACATGGAAACCATGGAAAACACGACACTCTCCGCCATTACCCGCCGTGATGCAACACTTCTGCCCCGGATATATCCTGTCATCGAGGCTATGACCCGCTGTGTCATTCTGGACCATTTATATATGTGGAGAGCTTGGTCTGGGATGCAGCACTATGAAAATCCCTGGAGATGAAAGAAATATCCACATTCTCGAAATCCGGATGAATTATCCGTCAATACAAGAGAAAATATAAGTGTAAGACAGGCTGAGCTCCTGTTACGATGTATAATGCAAAAAATCCGTTGTCTTTAAAGTGGCAACGGATTTTTTTATAACTTCTAAAGATCAATAGGAGAAAGGTCAACGCAAAAGAACCATTCTGCCTGTGGCTAATTTGTCTCCGGCGTCGATTTTATAAAAATATATCCCCGAGGAACATGTCATTCCGGAGTCTGACCGTGAGTCCCATTGAATATTATTAACCCCGGCATTGAACGAATGATCTGCGATGGTTCTGACAAGCTGACCCATTATATTATATACCCGTATCGATGCTTTTTCGGTTTTAGGAAGCTCGAACTGGATGGTGACAGTCGGATTGAATGGATTTGGGAAACACCTGGTGGTGATAAAGGAAACAGGTTTCTTATTGTCCTCGACTTTCACAGATTCAGGAGTATATTCATAAAAACCGTAAAACTTTGTTCGATCGCGGTTGAAAGAATTCAATGCGATATTTTCATCTGCAAATGTGATGAAATCCGAGGCGGACTGGGAAATTTCTGGAATTATATTCACAACTCCATCTTCCATATATCCGGTTGTGCCAAACCCGGAAAACCACAAAACTTTGTTATCATCAAACTTTACCAGTCTGCCTGTATCGAGATCGATTACTTTTTGCCATTCTTTGAAAGCCCATTTAGACAGCTCGGTATTACGGGCAGCCCAGAGTGTCCCGTCACCTTCTACCGCAAAATCCATTATAGATGGACCATCACCGATACTCAAAACGGACCATTCCTTCTTGTCGGTGTAGAGTATCGACCCGTAATTTCCCTGCATATAAAGGGATCCCTCGTCGTCTACACAAATGTTATAAACCGCAGGCCAAAGGATTACATTGCGAGGTGGAGGATAGCACGTGAAGATAGGATCCAGGTAATTAAGAAGACCATCAGTAGTACCTATCCACATACTATTGGGAGTTGATTTATCCTGGATCATATCGGTTTCTTTGAAGGTCTTGAGGGTATCTATCTCAGACCAGGCGCCGCCATTATAAAGAAGAAAACCGTTATTGGTATAAGCTATTACATCGCCGCTCTGTTGAGTTTCCAGATCATAAACGTCGGGAATTTGTAACCAGTTATACATATTATAGTTTACCCAGGAGGTATCACCACGGACACTTACTCCAAGATGCTCGCTGTTACTGTAATCCAGTCCTCTCAGCCCGTGGCCGCAGATCAGTGTTCCATCCCCTGAATAGGCTAAACAGGTGATAACATCCGATGCCAGGTCATTGGAATTTTTAACCTCTTTCCATAATTTACCAGTATAAGTGTAAACTCTATGGGTATCGAAAGTCCATACTGTGGAATCGGGCGCTACGGCCATATAAGAATGTGTGCCTGACGGTGTATTCTGCATAACCCGGGAGACTGTCCATAATCCCGATGAATCCAGCAGGAATAATTGCTGATAGGAATATCCCCAGACTCTTCCTGAATGATCGAATGTGAGAAAGAAAGGATTACCCTGTGTATTTCTTTTAAAAGACCATGAATCATTTTGGTAAACACCATACGAAAAATCGTTGCAAACCCAGACCGCTCCATCAGGAGCAATTTGAACGGTGAGATTACTCCCGAGCGGCGAGATGGGATCGATATCCGAGGTATAGTCTGACCAGACACCGTTTTCCATGGTGATGAGAGAAAAATATCCTGATCCGCGAAGGATCATGGTTGCCCAGAGTTTACCGGTGGCGTCCACACTTACAGATCGTGCGCTTCCTTCCATGATTTTGGTGATCGTCTTACCGTCGAAAGTGAAAATTCCCCCGGCTGTCCCCATTGAGCTGATATAATATAATCCTTTTCCGGCTTGGGCTATCACCGGATCCATCAGTTGAACAGTATCGAAACGGGTCAGTTTGCCGTTATTCCATGTTACCAGATAATTATTATCCAGAAAATATAAATTGCCTTCCGAATCGGCATAGAAAGGTGTTTGATTATTTAACATCGGTATGCAGGAGTATTTACTCCAGTGGACTCTGTCATAAATATGGAAACTGGAATCGGCGCCGGCGCATATCCTCCCATCGGGAAGGCTAACAATGCTTTTGATGTCCGTTTGAGGTACCGGGCTGGTATAATGAGTCCATTTCCCGCTGTTGTCGAATCCGTAAGCGGTTCCAGCAAGAAAAACACTTACCACAGCGATGATAATTGCAGATGCACGGATCAAATATTCAGAGAAACCTTTATGATTCACCTCTTACTCCACCTTTTGAAAAAAGTAAAAATGTAGAATGTGATTGACAACAAATTACACTGCGTGTTTTCTTTTTCCCGATCTCCATTATTGATCTACCTTTGATTTATTCATATAATTATACGTTCTGGAGCATTGTTTTTTTAACCGTATATTCTTTCTTTATACTACTCTTGTGGTTCCCGGTTCTACTTTTTTTTCCCAATCGAGTCAATAATGATTGCCAGAATAAGAACCATTCCGGTCACAAACTCCTGCCAATAGGAGTTTACAGGCATAATGTTTATGGATGAATCAATCGTGGCCATGAGCATCGCCCCAAAAAATGCGCCGAGCACCGTTCCCTTCCCCCCGGAAAGTGCGCAGCCGCCGATAATCGCTCCGGTAACCGCTTTGAATTCCATATTCAAACCTGCAGTCAGAGAGCCGTTGCCCAGCCGTGCGCTGAGGAGAATGCCTGCAATAGCAGCTAATGCTCCGGTAAGCATGTAGTTCTGTATCTTTACTCTGCTGACCGGAATACCGGAAAGAATGGCGGCATTTTCATTCCCGCCGATATAATAATTCTGGCGAAAATACCGTGATTTGCGAAGCAGGAAGTCGCCTGCTATCACACACGCCAGGCAAACCCAGATGGGAAATTGAATTCCTAACAAAGATGACTGCCCGACCCAGTTGTACGAGCTGTTCATGATGGGGATATTGTTTCCACCAGCGCAAATGGTCGCTATCCCCCGTATGAAAATCATCATTCCCAGTGTAGTTATGAAAGGATTTATCCGTAATTTTGCGATCATAAGGCCATTACCCAGACCTACGAGCATACCGCATGCGACAGCCGCGATCATTGCAATGAACCAGGGCTGATCATTCTTGAGCACAAGAGCGGCAACCACTCCGGTAAAAGTGACCACTGAACCGACCGACAGGTCAAATCCACCGGAAACAAGAAGGATTGTCATACCAACCGCTATCACCGCTATGGAAGACATGGCAAGGACTGTGGCTTTGAGAACTGCGGGATTAAGGAATTCACGGGGATAAAAAATGATCATCAATATCCATACACTGATAAGAATGATAAAAATCCTTCGTTCCTCGAATCGGTTGAGAATGGAAATAAATGACTTCATGTTACGGCTTCTCCTGCTCCGAGTGCATGGGACAGAATAAGTTCCTCGGAAGCTTCCGAGGCCGAAAGTATCGTTTGGATTCGCCCCTCCCGCATGACACTGATACGGTCTGACATGCCCAGAATCTCTTTGAGATCGCTGGATATCAACATCACCCCGGCTCCATTGAGTGCTAGTTCACGGATGTGAGCATAGATTTCTTCCTTTGCCCCCACATCCACTCCACGGGTCGGCTCGTCGACAATGAGCAGCGTCGGATGAATACCCATCCACATGGCAAGAAGCACTTTTTGCTGATTTCCGCCGGAAAGAGCAAATATCGACTGTTCGATGGAAGGTGTGAGAATATTGAATTTCCGAACCATGTCATGGGCAAACGACCTGATTTTGTTTTCGCTCAGGATCCCTGATATTGAAGAGAACTTATCTAAAGAAGGACCGATGAGATTCTCCCGGACAGTAAGGGAAAGACAGAGCCCCTGTACTTTTCGATCCTCGGTCAGATAACCGATCCCAAGCTGAATTGCATCTCCGGCAGAGTTTATTTCAACCTTCCTGCCATCAAGTTCGATTATTCCCCGGTCTTTTTTTTCAAGGCCGAAGATGGCACGGGCTACTTCGGTTCTCCCTGCCCCGACAAGCCCTGCAAATCCAAGAATTTCACCTGAATGGATAGTAAAATTGATATCCTCGAAATCCGGTGTCCGGCTGAGACCATAGACTTCCAGCACCGGTCGTGATTCGGAATCGGAGCCTCTCTTTCCAGTAAAGATGTCTCCGATGTTCCTCCCAACCATACGGCTTATAAGCTTATCCTCAGTGGTGGAGGAAACCTGAAATGTACCCTGATATACTCCGTCACGGAGAACGGTAACCCGATCCGCAATCTGGAATATCTCCGGAAGGTGATGTGATATAAAAATAAAGGAAATTCCTTTTTCCTTGAGTCTGAATATGTTTTTGAAAAGTATTTCTGTTTCAACCCCGGAAAGAGAAGAAGTGGGTTCATCGAGGAGTACTACCTGGGGATTTAAAGTCAGCGCTTTTAGAATTTCGAGGATCTGACGTTTACCAATGGACAGGTCGCCGGCCGGAATTTCAGGATCGATATCTTCTCCAAAGAGTTCGATCATGAGCCTGGCTTGTCGATTCAATTCTTTTCGGTTTA
>JBAYHX010000220.1:0-5985 GCA_041665965.1 Candidatus Latescibacterota bacterium | reverse complement strand
TTTGAATTCTTGAGCTTTCACACTAAAAAAATCATGAGCAAGAAAATTTCGGCTTTTATTCCATATCTTAAGATAATTCTTAATTTCTTCTGGAACATCGAAAAGAATGCAAAATTGAACTACCATTTGTCCTAATGTTTTATTATGAATATCGTTTATTAATTTTTTAAACTCTTTATCTAATTTGCTGAATTTACTTATTTTTTTTGTTTTTTCCATCTGAAGAATAAACTTAAATTCATATTCAAGCATTTGAACATAATACATCGTTCTTCCGTAGTGTTCTAAAACAGAATTAACCATCTCATCCGTAACTTGGCCATTCTCAGAGTTATTCTCAGACATATCAAACTCCTTTTAGTTCATTCATATAGATATATACCAACTCGTCAGGTTGAATGACAACTTATGGAGCGTGCCATATCATTGGACCATCGGTACCAAATAAAAGTAACGACGATTCCGGATAAGTTGTTTTTTTTCCATCTTTCGATTCTGTCACGGACACACCCAGAATAGCGCGATATTTGTCGTTTTCGTCAATTAGAGACAGACGTGGTCCAATTTTAAGTATATTTAAAGAGGCACGAGATTTTCCGTTCTCGTCAGACAAATGCAAACCCGGTTCGTCTAAGAAGATATCCAGCGCGGCGCGGCGCCATCCATTTTTATCAAAAAGACATAGACCTGGTTCATCATCGACCATAGTCAATACAGCACGGTTCATTCCTTTTTTGTCATACAAAATCAAGGCTGGCTCGGTACTGGACATACCAAGCATAGCGAGGCGCTTTCCGTTTTCATCTTCAAGAATGAATTTTTTCGCTCGAATTTCATCCAAAACACTCTGCTGAGCCGTTGGTGCCCCCGATGAACAAAACCATATAAGAATGCATGTTCCAACACAAAATACTGCAAGCAGACGATTTGTTAACCGAGAGTGGGCCAACTTAAGCTCCAGCTTTTCAACACGTTCTTCGATAGACATGACTGTTTCCTTTATTTATAGTTCGTTCTCCTGTACTTCGGTTACCGTTTTGTCAAATCGTCATTGCGCGTTATCCCGTCATACTTTCCTTTTTCCAGAGGAACCGCTATGGAGATAATTTCGGTGTCCTTTCCGGAATTGTTGTAAAATCCGTGGGAACTGCCGATCGGGCAGGTAACCGCATCCCCCGCTTTCACTTCCAGCGTTGCGCCATCGATGGTCAGACGGCCGCTTCCTGAAAAGATGTAGTAAACCTCCTCCATGACTTTGTGCTGATGATACCCGATAGAGTTTCCGGCGGGAATGAGGTAGTGATTGACAAATCCCCAGTTTGTGCGGAAGGATTCGGTTGTCCAGAGAGAGCGGATATACATCTGCCCCTTTCCGTTATAGAATGCGGGAACAGGATGAAGAGCATTCTTATCGAGATGATTCCAAAGGAAAGGCGGAGGAGACTCGATCTTTCGCACTGAAAGATCGTTCTCTTTGGCAAAATCCACCGCGTCATACTGACGGTTTTCCAGGGTGACACCAAAGTTAATAAATTCAACGGGATGGTCGGTGGGATTGTAAATACCGTGGGACGATCCCATCGGGCAGAGCGCCAACGCCGGGCCGGGAAGCTCAGCAGTCCTTCCGCCTACGGTGAACTGGCAGGTGGTGGTGTCGAGGACGAAATACATTTCCTCCATCTTGCGGTGCACATGTTCGCCGAGGCCGCTTTTTGGCATGAGAACCCCGCGGTGCACGAAGAGAAACTGGCTTTTCATTGTGTCGCTTGGAGTCAGCGACATATACCGCACCGACCCCGCACCGCCGTGGGGGTATTTTGCATCCATATATTTGGAGGGGTCGTTGCGGAAGAAAAGCGGATGCTTTGGAGCATCCTGGGCAAATGCTCCGGCCGCTGTAAGAATAAATGCCGAAAAAAGAATCAACATCAGGAATGATTTTTTTGACATGGTGCGCCTCCCGTTAAAAATTATTAATTTTCGATTCCTGAAACGGTATCATATTTTTTTTTCAACTGGATTAAGCTAACCCGGATAATTCATAAAATATATTTATCATACCACCAAGGAAGAAAATCCCCTCTGCCTTACGGCATCTCCCCAAGGGCACCCAAGCCGATTCAAGAATCGACTTGGGACCCGGTTAAGGGGAGAATTCATTTCTTTCTCTTTTTGCACCCTCTTAATAAGGGGGTCGCCGCACTGAGCGGCGGGGGGATATTTGTCCTTGAGTTTATGAATAGACCGGTCTAAAAAGTATAACTTTCAGCCACTATCTTTGTAAAGATTATTTTCTCATAAGCAGCGTTCATCTTCCGCTTTCCCTTTTTTCGTCACCGGCATATATTTGTATAATTACTGTGCTTGCCATGTTATTTCCCCGCCATGAAAGGAAGACCGATGCCGCGTCTCATCGCCAAATCTGAAGATGTACCGTTCATCATCATGAATGAGCTTGCAAAACGGAAGGTCTATATGGGCCGAAACTGTTCTTTTACATACAACGTTGTAAAACCCGGACCTTTCAATCCTCCCCATTCCCATGAAAAGGAAACCCAGTATGTCTTTGTGCTGAGCGGAACCATGCGGTTTATCGTTGATGGTGTCGAAATTATCTGTAAACAGGGGGACATGGTCACGTTCGAACCGGGACAGGCCCACGGGGGTCATGTAATCGGAGACGATGAAGCTTCGAGCCTGGACATTTTCGTTCCCGCGCTTGAAGACCACGCCAAAACAGCGGTTATGCTCGGACACAGGGCGGATAAAAAAGAGGTTGAATAATTTTTTGATAGTAGCGGGCAATGCAAAATTTACAACGATGATTTATTTATCATGTAAAAGGAATGCTTATCATCATCCAATTTCGATTATATGCAAAATGCCTGTAAGCATTTAGGATTATATCTGCACAGGAAAATCGTATGTATCATATCGAGGATATTCATTCCAAGTTCTACCTTCAAGTTCACGTCCGTTGAGCCATTTTCTCGTTCCGCCCCACTGTTTGAAGAAAAATGGAACATGTTGTTCGGAACAAGAATTTCTGATTTCTTTGACCCAATCGGGTTGTATAGGCCGTGCTTTCGGCCCAGATTCACCGCCAACAATAACCCAATCAATTCCTGTCAAATCAAGATGTGTAATCGGACCAAGAAGCGGTTCAAATGAAATGAACCTTACTATGGACGGAACGTGTCTTAGAAAATTAATTCTTTCAAGATAATCCTTGTTTTCAACAGTTACTCCCATCCAGACATTTTTAGGCCAAAACAGGGATGGAGCAAGTTTGGCAAGACGGTCGGCTCGTTTGGTCAGTATCTGATACTTGTGCCACGGAGTCTTGGCCATTGTTGCAAAAACGTCATTTATGAACAGGGAAGGTACGAGTTCATGAAATAGATCGCCCATTGAGTTCACAAAAATTGACCTTGATTTTCTCCATAAAAAAGGCTGCTCCAATACCTCCGGATGGAGTGTAACATCAAAACCGTTACAATACCGGGGCTGCTCCATAATTTTCAAACGGCGAGACATTCTTTCCGCATAACAATTCATGCATCCCGGACTGATTTTTGTACATCCTGTAACAGGATTCCAGGTTGCATCAGTCCATTCTATAGAAGAGTCGAGAGACATAAAGAACCTCAGAGTTTATTTAAAAAAACTAAAACTTGTTTGGCGTGTGCTATACTTTTTTGCTTCTTCCCAGATTTTTTGACCCAAAGGATGTCTACTGAAAAAACCCAATCGATAAAGCGGTAAATTTTTTATTGTGGAACGTACAATTTCAGAATACCCTCCATAACAATATTTAAGCGATTTCATTCGTTTTTGATAATAATCAGTAAAGAATATATCAAAGGCAATATTTTTTTCTTTCGCGGCTTTCCACTGGTCTCTCCACTCTGGTGTTCCAACGAATTTGTCAATATTCTTATTGTCGAGTTCCTTTGTTCTATTCATGTCCATACCAATCGGGACAAGAATCAAAAAATCTATGTATTTTTTCGAAATTGCTTCGATTGTACTAAAACAAAGATTTTCAGCTTTGAAAGGATCAAGAAAGCAAAAACTCATTACTGTGAAACTTTTACTATGAGATGGAATTGATTCTACTATTTTGTCAGTCATTAAATTGGCATCACCTTGAATGTATTGAACGTTCACCGTATTTGAATATTTTCTTTCAACCCGCTGTTGTAAAGCATCAAGGTTAGCTGGGTCTAACTCACAAAATATATATTTATCAAATTTATCTGGAATATCTAAAGCAAGCATAGGAGAAGTAAGAACTTTCCTCGATGTATCCTTTATAAGTGATATACCTGCACCGGCAAAGAGATCAATATATACGCGGGCACCCCATCTATTCTTCATTGATGTAGCGAATATTTTGGAATAATTGTGTATAAGACGATACTTTTGCTCCGCCCAAAGACCTACAGGAGGAGATATTAACTCATCATCTAATAATTGATTTCCGTTTTCTTCCGGCCCTGTTATCTGTCTCCGATTATAAAAATTATTGAAGACCTTCCAGAAATTACTATCAAGTAATCTAACGAGAAATGCAACAATGTCAAGTATTATTTTTTACATACCGCCAACAACCAAAAAAAACGGAACGCCTTTCGGCATCCCGTTCTCTTTTCCTTATTTTTCTTTATCACCTTACAGCGTTCTCAGCATATTCCAGAGCAGTCTGTCCGCAACCGGGTCTACTCCCAGGTTATTCTCCAGACGATACGTGCTGAAAACAAGTTTCCCTTTACCATATTTCACCGTACAGAGATCGGCGCCAAAACGAGGGTTGCGGGCTTTCTCACAGCCTTTGATATTGAAATGATACCCGATGGGAGTACCAAAAACACCTCCCAGTGTCTCGGCGCCCTCGATCTTCAGTGAAGCTAACGGCATTACACGGCTGAATCGGTCATCGAGGATATGGCCGGCATCCAGACCGTCAAAAACCGGATGCTTCTTGAAATAGTGGTAAGGTCCCACAAAACGCGGCTTGGAGTCCAAATACTGAATCGGGAAACCAAAAACATCGGTCTCAAGGTCTGTCGGTGAACACCAGCAGACATATTTACCCCGATCCCGGAGTTCCTGAAGTTTCTCGTCAGCATCCGAGAGGCATATGAGCGGGAGTTCAACGAAAAGCGCAGTTGCCCCCCCGCGTACCTGTTCGAGAACTATCGGAATACGGCTGTCTTTCAAATCATCTTCATTTTCTATCGGCTCAACCACGTAGAAACCGGCATCAGTAGATGAACGGGAATTGTTCCGGTCCGGCAGCTTGGTTTTGAACTCGATATCATTCATTGCCATCCAGTCCTGAACTTTTCCTTTAAAATCAACCAGGTAGAACGAAGGGGGATCTGCTTTCACACTGTCGCTAATTTTTGATCCCGATGTTATCCTGCCGGAAGGAATGGAACCGGATTTTTCTTTCAAGGGTGAAAGCACCTGGTTAGTATAGAGAGCGGTATCAAGAATTTTTTTATCAGAATACAGGGTTGCCTTGGTGATATACATTCCTTCCTGACCGGCATTGCGAATCACCATAGTGTAGATTTCCTGAATACCTTCCCGCGCCTGAATTTGAAGCATATCGTTACGGATAAGTTTCCCGTCGGGTCCGGTCACGGTCAACTCCATCTCCATAGAACCGAAAATTCCGGCATCATTGACCAGGTAGATGGTAACATTAAATTCCCCGTTCCGATATACAACCCGTTCATAGGTTTCCAGAACGATGCGAATTTTACGGTTGGCTTCCTGGGCTGCATAATAAGCGAGTTTCGGCTGGAAAAGCGGGTCGAGTATCCCCGCATTGCACTCATAATCATTATCATGAAGCTGCGTGTATATATACCCTGCCAACAGTTGATTCGACCGGAGAGCCTCGATCATGCGCCGAACCGAAACAGCCTGCACCCGCTGGGTTTCACGGAGCGCATCTTCGTAGGTAGGGAAAAC
>JBAYHX010000219.1:0-5992 GCA_041665965.1 Candidatus Latescibacterota bacterium | reverse complement strand
TTCTGGCTTCTGGCATCTATATTTTAAAAAATGAGGATTAATTATCATGTTAATGCCAAAGAGGGTCAAACACCGTAAAGAACAGCGCGGAAGAATGAGAGGTCTCGCCTACCGTGGCCGTGATGTGTCTTTCGGTGAGTATGGACTCGCGGCCATTGAACCGGGATGGATTACCGACCGTCAGATTGAGGCGGCTCGTGTAGCCATTACCAGGCATGTAAAGAGAAGCGGACGGGTCTGGATTCGGATTTTCCCCGCGAAACCAGTAACCGTAAAACCGGCCGAAACCCGTATGGGAAAAGGCAAAGGGGCTCCGGATCATTGGGTTGCAGTGATAAAGCCCGGAAGAGTATTGTTCGAGATGGAGGGAGTTGACATCAGCGTAGCTAAAGAAGCAATGCGCCTTGCCGCTCACAAGCTTCCCATTAAAACAAAATTTGTCGAACGACAAGAGTATGGGGAATAAATCATGAAACCTCGTATGATTCGTGAAAAGTTGCTGGATGATATCAAGCATGATCTATTGGCAGCTGAGGAAAATTTGAGAACTCTCAAATTTCAGCTGGTGACCTCCCAGCTCGAGAAAACCTCGCAGATTCGCATAACCAAACGTGAGATCTCCAGGTTGAAAACCGTTATTCGGGAGCATGAACTGGATATCCATCCTGTCGCCGCTTCCGAAAAAGTCGGCTGAGGTGTAACAGTATAGTTCAAATTCAACTTCCAGAGTTACAATCCTGGAGAAGTGAGCAGGAAAGATAAAAAATGGCAGAAGAAAGAGCACACAGAAAAGTGAGGTTGGGACGGGTCACCGGTGATGCAAGTGAAAAAACCATTCGGGTGACTATCTCACGCAGCGTTCGTCATCCCCTTTATGGAAGGGTAGTGAGAAAGAATAAAAAACTGATGGCGCATGATGAGAAAAATGATGCCCATATCGGGGATCTCGTTGAGGTGATGGAAACGAGACCGCTTTCCAAAACAAAGCGTTGGCGGTTGACTCGGATTCTGGAACGGGCGAAATAACATAGAGTTCATTCGCCTTGAAAGACAGCAGCGGGGTTTAGTCGCGAACGTAATATCATTTTCAGAAGTAAGGATAAGGGGTTAGTGAGGTATGATTCAGGAATATTCCATATTGAAAGTGGCGGATAATACGGGTGCTCGCCGGGTCATGTGTTTCCGTGTTCTTGGAGGCACACGCCGCAGGTATGCATCGATCGGCGATATTATCGTATGTTCAGTTCGTGACGCCGCTCCGAACGGGCAGTTCAAAAAAGGTGAAGTGACTCGTGCAGTGGTTGTAAGAACCAAGAAAGCTATCAGACGGAAAGACGGTTCCTATATCAAGTTTGATGACAATGCAGCAGTGATCATCGATGCTCAGAAGGAACCGAAAGGAACCCGTATTTTCGGGCCTGTGGCCAGAGAGCTTCGCGATAAACAGTATATGAAGATTGTCTCGCTGGCGAGTGAAGTATTGTAATCAGGCACGTCATGCAATCAGCTTACCGTCTGAGTATACTCATGGTGAAAAGCTGGAAGCTGTCAGTAAAAAGGTGATGGAATGAAAAGAATTCATAAAAATGATCGTGTAATCGTTTTGAGCGGTGATGACGGTGGAAAAGAAGGTGTTGTCCTTAAAGTAAACACCGAAAAAAACCAGGCCATCGTCCAGGGAATCAACTTTGTGAAAAGACACCAGCGTCCCACAAAGGTTGCTCCAACTGGAGGAATTCTGGAAAAAGAAGCTCCGATCAACATGTCGAACCTTATGGTTATATGCGCAAAATGCAATGCCGGAGTGAAAACGAAAACCGTAACGCTCAGTGATGGAAACAAGATAAGAACGTGTAAAAAATGCGGTGAGATGCTCACCGGAGAGAAGAAATAAAGAGCAGGCAAACAGCAGGATATTTTCCCCGGGTGTTCCGAACGGATTCATTATACGGAATAAATCTGAGAAAACCGGCCGCTGAATGCTTAACCAGAGGTATCGATAATGGCACCGAGACTAAAAGAAAAATATGTTCAGGAAATTGCTCCCACACTCATGAAAGAATTTAATTACAAGAGTGTGATGCAAATTCCCAAAATGGTCAAAATCGTGGTCAATATAGGCGTAGGTGAGGCGGTTCAAGATATAAAGAACCTTGACGGCGCCGTTCAGGATTTGACTATGATTGCGGGTCAGAAGCCGGTTATTCGCAAAGCAAAGAAATCCATATCAAATTTCAAGCTTCGTGTAGGGATGCCTATCGGGTGTATGGTTACTTTGCGTGAAGAGAGGATGTTCGAATTTCTTGATCGGCTGTTAAGTTTTGCTATACCAAGAATCAGGGATTTCAAGGGAGTACCTGGACGTTCTTTTGATGGCCGAGGAAATTATACGCTCGGAGTTAAAGAGCAGATAATATTCCCCGAAATCGATTTTGACAAGATCGATAAAACCCGAGGCATGGATATTACGTTTGTTACCACAGCGAAAAAGGATGAAGAAGCAAAAGCATTGCTGAAGGCATTTGGCATGCCTTTCAGAGACTAATTCGAAATGAAGAACATCCACATTTTCGACTGAAAGAAAAAATTTAGTACGGAGGTAATGCTTCCTTGGCGAAGAAAGCCCTGATTATCAAACAAAAAAGGAAACCGAAATTTTCCGCTCGAGCATATAACCGCTGTTTTCGGTGCGGCAGAGCGCGGGCGTATATACGTAAATTCGGTATATGCAGAATATGTTTTCGTGAGTTGGCTTTAAGGGGTGAAATACCCGGAGTTACCAAAGCCAGCTGGTAGTGCAATCAACATTGAACGAGGAGCGATTCTATGGGTATGACAGACCCTATCGCTGATATGCTTACAAGAATTCGAAATGGCTCAAAGGCAGGAAAGAAGTGGATTGACGTTCCTGCATCAAAGTTGAAGAATGAATTGGCCCGGATTCTGGCTGAAGAGCATTTCATTGAGAGGTTTAAATTCATAGAGGATCAATTGCAGGGAGAACTGCGGCTGTACCTCAAATATGATCATGATGAAATGCCTATCATCAAGGGTATTAAGCGGGTATCCAAACCCGGTCTGCGGCGATACTCACGTGCGGACGAGCTTCCGAGGGTTTTAAATGGTCTCGGTATTGCCATTGTCACCACCTCCAACGGAGTGATGACCGACCGTGATGCTAGAAAAAAAGGTGTGGGCGGAGAAGTCATCTGTTATGTATGGTAAGGATGAATTCTTTATGTCCGTACAGGAATCGAGGAGATAACCGTGTCGCGTATAGGTAAACAACCAATAAAAATTCCGGATGGGGTAAAGGTGAGCCTCGAAGGTAATTTGCTTGTCGCCAAAGGGGCCAAGGAACAGGTATTGCAGGTTCCGTTTTCTGAAAAGATGAAAGTATCCATCGAAGGCAGCACGATAACGGTGCAGCCTCTGGTGGAGGAGAAAAAGATAGGTGCACTCTGGGGACTTACCAGGTCGCTTCTTTTCAATGCGATTGAGGGTGTGCATAAAGAATGGGAAAAGGTTATGGAGCTTCGTGGGGTCGGATACCGTGCGCAACTTAAAGGCAAAGACCTTGATTTGCAGATCGGGCAATCACACCCGATCCTGATTGCGCCCCCGAAGGGAATATCTTTTTTGACAACACAGGAAACAATAGAAGGACAAACCGTCAATATTATCACGGTAAAAGGGATCGATAAGAAACTGGTCGGCGATGTCGCCGCCAGGATTCGCGATCTTCGCCCGCCTGAACCTTACAAGGGGAAGGGGATACGGTACCGTGGAGAATATGTACGCAGAAAAGCAGGCAAAGCTACAGGATAATAATTCAGGAGCCTGTTTTCTAATACATTATGGTTTCACGAAATCACGAACCGCATTTAAGCTTTCCATGTGAAAAACTGGTTGTTTAAGAGCTGAATGCTTACGGAGGAGTTTCATAAGGCGATGAGGCATCCCAAGAAAATCAAGATGACCGCAAGGGAGAAGAGGGCAAAACGGGTACGTCAGAAGGTTTACGGTACCGCGGATAGCCCAAGGCTGACCGTTTACAGAAGCCTGAAGAACATATACGTTCAATTGATCGATGATACGAAGGGTGTTTCGCTCGTTGGACTTGCTTCTTCCGGAAAAGAAATGAAAGATCAGAAGATCGATGGTGGAAAAACGGGTGTTGCCAGGATGACCGGAAAGATGGTGGCTGAAAAAGCCAAGGAAAAAGGAATAACCACAGCGGTTTTTGACCGTAACGGTTATCTCTATCATGGTCGTGTCAAAGCGGTAGCGGAAGGTGCCCGAGAGGGTGGTTTGAAGTTTTAATAAAGACAGGGACGTACATCGTACGTCCGTAGTGAAGGAGAAGATAAAGCTTGCCAAGAATGCAGACAGAAGAAAGCGAATTCATTGAGAATGTGATCCATATCAGCCGTGTAGCCAAGGTTGTGAAAGGTGGAAGACGCTTTTCATTCAGCGCCCTGGTTTCGGTGGGTGACGCAAATGGCAGGGTAGGAATCGGTCTGGGCAAGGCATCGGAAGTCTCCGAAGCTATCCGTAAGGGTACGGAGAGCGCCAAAAAGAACATGGTTATTGTGCCAGTTGAGAATGGAACTATTCCGCACTCTATACTAACAAAGTATTCAGCGGCGGTGGTGCTGCTCAAACCAGCGGCCCCCGGAACTGGAATTATTGCCGGTAACGCTGTTCGTGCGGTTTTGGAGCCTGCGGGGATCAAGAATATTCTTGCAAAGTCGCTCGGCTCTTCCAATCCTCATAATGTGGTGAAAGCAACCATGAAAGGATTGATGGGACTGAAAGATGTCGACGCAGTTTCAAAATTACGTAACCTTCCGGTCAACAAGATCAGATGATAACCGATGAACTCGATGAAATGTAACGGCAAAGAACGGTAGAGATTTCTGAAATTGAGAAGATAGGGAATCCTGAAAAGTATACTCTGTTATTTCGGTTTCGATTGAGGAAGGTTGTCGGTCAGGGAGAGATGCGGGTTTTCGATACGGCGTAAAAATGAGGATAAGATCAACAGAAGTTTTTACAAATTCGGGAGACAGGATGGCTAAATTGGTTATAAGGCAAATCCACTCTACTATCGGAAGAAAAGAGAAACAGGAAAAGATTCTCAATGCGCTGGGTATAACCCGGATAGGTATTGTGGTCAAACATAATGATACCCCGCAGATTCGGGGGATGATCAATAAAGTGAGTCACCTGTTGAGTGTAACCGAGGTAGAGTAATAATCGTAACACAAAACGATGCGAGGATGAAGTGAAATTAAATGAATTAAAAATCCCTAAGGGAGCTACCGTTAAAGACACGAAACGGCGCGGGCAGGGTGCTGCGTCCGGAGTGGGCGGTACAGCTGGCAGAGGGCACAAAGGGCAGAAAGCTCTTTCCGGCGGTAAGGTGCGGAGAGGGTTTGAAGGCGGTCAGATGCCGCTGATCCGGAGAGTGCCGAAAAGGGGATTTACCAATATATTCCGAACCGAATATGAAATTGTAAATGTTGCCGATATAGTGAATAAGGGACTATCAGGCGAGGTTACTCCCGAGGTTCTCAAGTCTGCTGGTTTGGTGAGGAAGTCCGGATCAAAAGTGAAAATCCTGGGTGATGGCGAACTACAGATGGCATTGAACATCAAGGCCCATGCGTTTAGCCGGTCGGCTAAAGAAAAGATCGTAAACGCGGGCGGAACCGCAGAGGTAATCTAACGTGCTGGGATCTGTTGACAGTTTGTTTAAAATTCCGGATCTCCGGAAGCGCCTGCTCTTCGTTCTTTTTATGTGCATAGTCTACCGTTTATGCATCAAGGTGCCGATACCGGGAATTGACCCCACGGCATTGAGATCGATAATGAGCGGGATGAGTAATACCCTGTTCGGGATGTACGATATGTTCGTGGGCGGGGCTTTTACAAAAATGACCATTTTTGCCCTCGGTATCATGTCCTACATTTCCGCCTCGATTATCAT
>JBAYHX010000218.1:0-5992 GCA_041665965.1 Candidatus Latescibacterota bacterium | reverse complement strand
CGATTATCATCCAACTTCTCGGTTCTGTGGTTCCCTATTTCCAGAGACTGCAGAAGGAAGGTGACGAGGGCCGTAAGAAAATCACCCAGCTCACCCGATACGGGACAGTGCTTCTTTCGGCTGCTCAGGCTTACGGAATCGGTGTTTGGCTCCTGAACATGAAGACTTCTACCGGTGCCTCAATTGTTACCAGTTCCGGTCCAGGATTCATTTTCCTGGTTATGATCACTGTTGTTGCAGGTACCATGTTACTCATGTGGATGGGCGAGCAGCTCACTGAACATGGAATCGGGAACGGTATTTCTTTGATAATATTCTTTGGAATTGTCGATGCATTCCCGTTCGCTCTGCGGTCTGAGTATGCGGAATTTATGGCCGGCGGGAGGAGCATTTTCGTCGAGATAATTCTTATCGCATTCATGGTTGCAGTGACAGCATTTGTGGTAATATTGACCCAGGGACAGCGGAGAATACGGGTGCAGTATCCCAAAAAAGTAGTGGGCAGGAAGATTTACGGCGGCCAGTCTACCTATATTCCGCTCAGGGTTAACACGGCCGGAGTTATTGCGATCATCTTCGCCCAGGCTATCATGTTTGTTCCCCAGACAGTAGCTACCCTTGTTCCCTGGAGCTTTTTACAGAATCTCAAGGGATATTTCGATTATACCAGCATTGTCTACTGGGCGTTTTATGGCCTGTTGGTTATTTTCTTCACTTTTTTCTATACAGCCATTGTTTTCAATCCTGTGGACCTGGCGGATAATCTTAAAAAGTATGGCGCGGTAATACCGCAGAAACCGCCCGGAAAGAAAACAGCAGAACACATTGATAAGATCCTTACCCGTATCACCTTGCCGGGGTCTATTGCGGTAGCTCTGATTGCGATCATGCCTTACTTCATTGTGAAGGTAGCAAAGGTGAATTACTCATACGCACAGTTCTTCGGCGGAACCGGACTTTTGATAATTGTTGGTGTTGGTCTTGACTTTTTGCAGCAGATAGAAGCGAAGATGCTGGAACGTCACTATGATGGTCTTCTCAAAGGCGGAAGACTGCGGGGAAGAAGATAAACGGAGTTACCTTAGGGACTGGGGCGTTTTTTATGAAATTGATCCTCCTTGGCGGACCGGGAGCGGGCAAAGGAACCCAGGCGGCAAAGCTGAAGGAATTCTATGGTATCCCTCACATTTCTACAGGAGAGATCCTCCGTGAGGCCAGAGCCAAAGGAACCGATCTGGGACGTAAGGCTGCCGAATATATGGATGCAGGAAAATTGCTGCCGGACGATATTATCCTCGGAATTGTCGAGGAGAAAATGAAAACTCTTCCCGAAGGATTTCTTTTTGACGGTTTTCCGCGGACGATACTCCAGGCTGAGGGACTCGATCGTTTATTGGAGAAATCAGGCAAGTTTCTTGACGGAGTCATATCCATCGAGGTTCCTGATGAAGTGGTTATCGAGCGTCTGGTGAAACGGTCCGAGATCGAGGGAAGAAGCGATGACAACCGTGAAACCATAGAAAACCGGCTTCGGGTATATTACCAGCAGACCGAGCCTTTGAAAGAATATTATCGTAAACGGAGTATTCTGAAAAGCATTGAAGGTCTTGGGACTGTGGAAGAAGTGTTTGACAGGATAAAGGCTGTTTTTGCATGATATATATCCGGTCTGAGAAGGAAATTGAAAAGCTCCGTTCAGTATGCCGGCTGGCGGCAGAAACCATGGAATTCATTCGTGATGATGTCCGGGAAGGTACAACCTCCCTTCAAGTTTCTGAAAAGGCTCGTCAATACATTGAATCGCACGGGGCGCGTGCAGCTTTTTTAGGATACAATGGATTTCAGGGAGCCATATGTGTTTCGTTCAATGACGAAGTGGTTCATGGAATACCGGGGCGACGGGTTTTTCAGGAAGGGGATATAATAAAAATCGATTTGGGTACTTATTACGATGGTTTTTATGCCGATATGGCCCGGAGTTTCCCGGTTGGCACAGTTACAAAGGAAACGACTGATCTGATAGAAATAACCCGTCGTGCTTTTTTTGAAGGCGCCGCAAAGGCGTTACCGGGGAATCACATCGGCGACATCGGAGAGGCAGTGCAAAAGCTGGTTGAGGCTCACGGATTTGGTGTTGTTCGGGCGCTCGTGGGGCATGGAATCGGCCGCAGACTGCATGAAGAACCACAGATACCCAATTTCTCGATACCCCGGAATCGGGGTGCACTCCTCAAAGCAGGGATGGTGCTCGCCATTGAACCTATGGTGAATGTTGGGACATTTGA
Organism: Candidatus Latescibacterota bacterium; assembly: GCA_041665965.1. Lineage (GTDB taxonomy): Bacteria > Latescibacterota > Latescibacteria > Latescibacterales > Latescibacteraceae > JAUYCD01. The sequence goes on along the minus strand of JBAYHX010000218.1, from coordinate 3,707 downwards.
AGTGGAGACTATGGAAGATAACTGGACAGTTGTTACCGAAGATGGAAAATTCTCGGCACATTATGAAAATACCTGTGTGGTGAGGGAAGGTTATCCGGAGATTTTAACACTCATGAGCGGAGAATAGTATGGCAAAGGACGATACAATAACCGCAGAAGGCGTTGTTGTCGAATCTTTGCCGAACGCAACGTTCAAAGTAAAACTTGAGAACGATCATATCATTCTTGCTCATATTTCAGGCAAAATGAGAATGAACTTTATCAAGATTCTGCCGGGAGATAAAGTCACTGTAGATATTTCTGTATATGATCTTTCCAAAGGACGTATTGTATACCGTCATAAATAACCGGAATGATCGTCAATAAATAAGTGATAATTTAAATAAAGGCTGGGTACAATGAAAGTTAAAGCATCTATCAAGAAGCGCTGCAATCAGTGCAAGCTGGTAAAGCGCAAAGGTGTGTTGCGGATTATCTGTGTAAATCCACGGCACAAGCAGAGACAGGGCTGATACAGGTGAATTGTGAATAATGAATAAAGGAAACCTGATCCACAAGATTTAACGATTCATAATTCACGATGGAAGAATGTAATAAAGAATATGGAGGAGTAATAGGTGGCTCGTATCGCGGGGATTGACCTGCCAAGGGAAAGAAGGACTGAAGTTGCGCTTACGCGGATATATGGAATAGGACCGTCTTTGGCAAAGAGAATTTGCATAGAGGCAGCCATTCCTGAATCCTCCAGAGTGCAGAATCTGACCGAAGAGCAGGTAAATAAACTTCGTATCATCATTGAAGATAATTACAAAGTCGAAGGTGTTCTTCGCAGTGAAATCACGATGAACATCAAGCGGCTTATGGATATCGGATCCTACCGTGGACTTCGTCATCGTCGCGGGCTTCCCGTGCATGGTCAAAGAACGAAAACGAATGCACGTACCCGCAAAGGGCCCCGTCGCACGGTTGCAGGGAAGAAAAAGTAATAAACGAACAATGGATTGTGTTTCAGCAGTAACGCAATTTGAACGGTTATGCGATTAAGGAACATAATTCATTGATCATTAAAGATACATATTGACAGAGGAGGTTCCGGATTGGCAGCACCAAGAAAGCGGACCAAGAAAAAAGAGAGCAGGGTAGAACCTGTTGGAGTGGCTCATATTCAGGCCACATTCAACAATACCATTGTCACCATTACCGACAAAAGCGGGGCCGCTATATCCTGGGCATCGGCAGGGAAAGTGGGTTTCAAGGGTTCCCGTAAATCTACACCGTTTGCGGCTCAGACCGCTGCAGAAAGTTCAGCGAAAGAGGCGATGGCCCTTGGACTCAGGAAAGTAGAAGTGCTGGTAAAAGGACCCGGCGTAGGACGTGAGGCGGCTGTGCGGTCTCTTCAGGCAGCCGGTTTGGAAATTACAGCGATACGGGATGTTACTCCCATTCCCCACAATGGTTGCAGACCTCCCAAGAGGCGCAGAGTATAACGGAGAAAAGAAATGGCAAGATACAGAGGTCCGTTGGTAAAGAAATCGAGAAGATTGGGCATCGCTCTTTCGGATAAGGCAGCTCGAATAATGGAAAAGAGGCCTAATCCTCCCGGACAGCATGGAGGCAAAGCAGGCCGCAAACTTTCCGATTACGGGAAGCATCTCCTTGAGAAACAGCGTGTTCGGTATGTTTATGGTCTCCTGGAAAAGCAGTTCCGCAATTACGTAATAAAAGCGATGAGCAAAAAAGGCATAGCCGGAGAGAACCTGTTCCAGATGCTTGAAACCCGCCTTGATAATCTTGTGTATCGGGCTGGTTTCGCACATACCATGAAAGAAGCCAGGCAGCTGGTAGTTCATAAGCACCTGACGGTAAACGACAAGTTGGTAAATGTGCCTTCGTTTCAGGTAAAGCCGGGAATGAAAATTAAGATTACGGAAGATATGCAGAATAATGTCCAGATTCGGGAATCAGTGGGTAGAGTTTCTGCAAACAGCAGTTCATATATAGATATCTCAAGACCGGATTTGAGTTTTACATTGCTGTCAATTCCGTCACGGGACATGATTCCGGTGGAATTAAATGAAAATTTGGTAATTGAGTTCTACTCAAAGTAAAGGCTTAAAAGAAAGGAACTCAACAGTGGAATTCTTTATCATATCCTTTTCGAAAGGTGTGATACCTCTATGAAATGGAAAAGTCTCCACATGCCGAAAGGCATAGAAATTGATGAATCAACCCTCACCGCGGATTATGGAAAGTTTGTTCTCCAGCCTCTGGAAAGAGGTTTTGGCATTACCCTTGGTAATGCTCTGAGGCGGGTGCTTCTTTCTTCGATCCAGGGGGCCGCTATAGATTCAGTGAAATTTGAAAATGTTCATCACGAATTCTCGACTCTTCCTGGCATAGTCGAAGATGTTCCTGAGATCATCCTCAACCTGAAAGAAGTTGATATAAAGCTCCATTCTGATCAACCTATAAACATTTCTCTGGATATTAAAGGGGCTCACGATCTTGTTGCCGGCGACCTTGCCGGTGATCCACGTGTCGAGATCATGAATCCGGAGCATCATATTGCGGAAATTGATGCGGATGGCGTTTTCAAAGCTGATATTCTGATAAATGATGGTAGAGGATATGTTCCCTCGGATGAGAAGAACCGCGGGGACCGTCCCCTCGATACCATGTTGATAGATTCAATTTACAGCCCGATCCGTAAAGTGAATTATCAGGTAGGGAATGCCCGTATCGGGCATAGGACCGATTATGATAAATTAACTCTCGAAATTTGGACGAACAAAACCATAAAGCCTTCGGATGCATTGGCATACGCAGCAAAGATCATAACCGATCATCTGAAACTGTTCATCACTTTCGATGAAGATTTCGTTGAAATAGACGATGAAAGCATCGATGAAGAGAAAGTTCGGATAGCAAACCTGCTTGATATGCCGGTGGATGAGATGGAGCTTTCTGTACGGTCAGCGAATTGTTTGAAAGCGGCAAATATCAAACGTATTCGTGAACTGGTCACCAAGACGGAAGCTGATATGCTTAAATACCGTAATTTCGGAAGGAAGTCTCTTTCCGAGCTTGCAGAAGTACTGACCGCTATGGGGTTGTCGTTCGGGCTCGATGTTTCGTTATATGATGCTGAATTGGCAAAGCTCCAGAAAAGTAGAAAGGCAGGATAAGACTTACATGAGGCATCTAAAAGTCGGACGAAAACTTTCCAGGCGTAAAGAACATAGAACAGCGATGCTGGCAAATCTTGCTTCTTCGCTGGTCAAAAATGGCAATGTTCGGACTACTGACGCTAAGGCGAAAGAAATACGGCCTTTTGTGGAGAAGATGGTAACCTTCGCCAAACGGGGAGATCTTCATGCGCGGCGTATCGTGCTTTCACGGTTGAAGGATCCGGTGGCGGTAAAGAAACTGTTTGATGAATACGGCCCCAAGTTTGCCACACGGTTGGGCGGATATACCCGTATTTATAAACTTGGATTCAGGCATGGGGATAACGCGCCGGTTTCTCTTATTCAATTTGTTGGTGAAGGTGTATTGAAAATATCTTCCAAGAAGCCCAAGGCTGAAGGAGATAAGAAAAAGGAAAGTTTGGGCGCGCCGGTGGGAGAAGTTGTGGATAAGGCGGCCAAATAAATTTTCTGAAAGGTGAAATTTTCTGATTGGAGTTTACAGGGGTGCGGGATGATTAT
>JBAYHX010000217.1:0-6003 GCA_041665965.1 Candidatus Latescibacterota bacterium | reverse complement strand
TTATTATCAGTACCTTATATGCTTTATTTGTCAAAAATAATAGTTTTTAATATATTTCAGCTGTTTAATCACCGGAGCAATACCATAACTACATTAAATATAAATATGACAGTGAGAATAATGAATACCATTTTCTTTAGCCAATTCATGCCTACCTCCATGCTATTTTGACCACTTGATAATTTTTATATATTTATCTGATGTATTCATTACATATACATCACCACTATCTGATACAACAACAGGTTCTCTTATAAAGTAACCAATTGGGCAATTGATATCGTTTATAATAGCAACAAGATTGTTTTTAGCATCATATTTATAAATATGCTGCCTTAAATTTTTGTATTTAGTATAAAAAAATATATAATAACAACCACTTGTATCTTCTCCCAAGATTCTATAGTCTTCATATATTGGTTCAATTTTGTCATAAAATACTTCAGAAGTTATTGCCCCATCAGATATCAACAATTTAGGCTTCTTTAATTCTTTTTTGTTCTCCGGGTAATACTCCATAGGGAAATTGTACAGTTTTTTTGTATGTTTTCCTGAATTCCATACTGATGGTTTTGTTTGATCGAGTTCAAAAACTTTGGCTCTAAATAATGGTTCTCCGTATATTCCCTTTTCGTGTGATTCATTTGATATATCAATTCTATCGTTACGGCCGACCAATGCTTTATCACGAAATGAAAATTCTGGTATAATATCTTTATCATATATTATAGTTTTCAACAACTCCCCATTTTCACAATTATATACATTGAGAGTATTTATATTCCAATTATGAATCCAAATATTGTTACTCTCATCTAAAGACATTGTCCCAGATCCATAACAATTGTCAGCAATAGAGAAGTAATTTATTAATTTGCCAAAACTATTATAAATTTTTATATAATAATTGCCGGCATCTAAAATATAAATATTGTTTTTATTATCAACAGCAAACCCAGACACTCCTCCCAAACTACCTTGTTGAATATCTGATATTAATCCTACATGATCAATGCCTTTTCCGAAGGATAATCCTAATACTACTTGTGATTTATAGTGTTCTTTACAATTTCCTGATAATGCCTTGTAATCAAAAGCTTTATTGCTCTCAAAGTACTTTTTTACATCTATTTGATATGAAATAGAATTGTTTCTTTGTTGCTGCTTTTCATTTTGGTTTTCTCTATATTGTTCGTCCGACACTTGTTTTGATTTATCAAAATCACCTTTGTCAAAATATATCCACGCTAATTCTGATTTTGTATGTTGTATTATTTCTTTATCATTGTTTGAGTGTAAAATCTTTTCTAATAATAAAATTGAAGCATCATATGCTTTTACTCTAACCAATCCTAATTCAACCAGCCGTAAGTAATTAGAATTACTTACATCGCTATCATTCATTGAACGCATATATGATTGTACATAATTACACATTATATCGTTTCCCTTAATTGAAACCGGGGAATCAAGATGTTCATTCCTCATAATTTCTTCAATAGATTCTCGTATAATTTCGTAAATTACAAATTCCAACGAGCCATTGCGTTCAACAGTTGATAATAAAACTTCTCCAAAAATATCAAGAGCCTTCATTTTATCGCCGGCTCTCATGAATGCCCTCCCGGATTGATATAGTTCTTTTCGAGCTATGCATGCATCCGGGAATTCCCGTGCATTCTGAAGAAGTATATCTCCGCTCTCGTTATAATTTTTCGTATTAAAACGGATATTCCCGAGAAAGTATTTTTTCCAATAACCGTTATTCGAAGATAAATTCAGCAGGCGTTCCGTTTCTGCATAATCCTGTTGAGAATACACACGATAAATTTCTTTTACTGCATCGAAAGACTGGATTTCATCAGGATTCCCCAATACAGCGACAATATTTTTCCCACTGCCTGCCGAATCTGAAACAGGCTGCGATTCTTTCGGCTGTGAAACAGAGGTAGTAAAAGACATAAGATTATGCCATTGATTTTCTTTTTTGGTGCTATCCTTCCCCCATATCAAGGCGCAATCTTTATCGGTATTTCCATCGAAATCATTTATTTTTATATTCAACCCTATCTGGCGGTTTTGCTTAAATTCGTTCCACCCAAGAATATGAGTGGGTATTGCAGCCTCAACGGTATATCCCTGGTCATTTTGTTTAAGAACTGCTTTCACTCCCAATTCTTCCCATATATACGGGTACTTTTCCCAGGGCGGGGATAACCCTCCCATCTCGATATAGGACTTACCCGTTTTGTCATCTGCAAACACCCGCATCAGTCCATAATTGCCTTCTTGAAACCACTTATCACTATCCCCATTAAAAGAGATTTCAACGCAGTCATCAAAGAAATTGAAATTAAAAGGTTCCCTGCCAGACATAAATTTATCATCGGTAACTTTAACAGCCGCATATAGATTATAAGAATCATAAAAACACTGGAACGAACCTGATAAATCTTCCTGACTCTTTATAGGTATTATTGTATTTGATCTTTTATTCCACCAGTTCAACATCGCATTTGTTATCGGAACCGGCCCGGTGTTTACAAATGCCCAGTCAGAAAGGTCACCGTCAACAACGATAGGAGCTGCGCCCTCGAAATACACTGAATTTACTGTCTCTACAGCCTGAATGGACAATGGTATTAAAGAAAAAACCGCCGCAAGGAAAATTACTTTTCTCATATTTTGCTTCCTTTTCATATAAATTCTTTATGTGCCCTCACCCCCGACCCCTCTCCCGCATTGCAGGCGAGGGGAGAATATCAGCCCAGTTCCCTGGTCTCCCTCGCCCATTTATGGGAGAGGGCAGGGTGATGGCTATTCTAACATCATCATCCTTTTTGTCTGTAAAAACTTCCCTGCCGATAACTTAATGAAATACATTCCGCTCGCAACCTGCTGTCCCCTGTCGTTCTTTCCGTTCCATATCAGTGTATGCAACCCCGAAGCCTGAGGAGCATCGACAAGAGTTTTTATCTTCTGCCCGAGGGAATTATAGATGACAAGGGATGTTTTCGAATTTTCTTTCAGGGAATACTTTATTGTCGTCGTCGGGTTGAACGGATTCGGGTAGTTTCCAAAGAGAGCATTCTGAAGCGGCAGGCTGGAGGTAAGAACGCGGACGGATGAATTCCAGACATTGCCGTAAGAATCGCGCAGTATGAGAGGAACGATTATTTCCGCGCCGGCCGGAGCGTCGGTTATGGTAAACTGGAGCAGGATTTTATCCTGGCTGTTTGCGCCTTTCGGGATATTCACCGTTTGAGGCGTGTTCTGTATGGAAAGCCATGCCGGCAGTTTTGTCTGATCGATGGAAACTGCAACCGTGGAAAGATCGGTATTGCTGTGGTTGACCAGGGAAAGCGTTACAGGTGTGGTTCCCTCGTCCAGCACGATTGTGGAACTATCAGCGGCGTTTGAAAAAGAAGGCAGCGCAAAAAATGACAGGAGCATGAGACTTAACAATGAGTTTTTCATTTTTTTGATTCTCCTTTCGGAGCAATATTTTTTACTGAATTATTCCATGCTTCTCCCCTAATAAATCGATTATCAGAACTTACGATATAACATAAACCTATATTTTTTAATATGTCAATACCCAAAAGGATGGTTTTTACTAATCCAAAAGATTAGTTTTACTCATCTAAAAGATTAGTTTTTATACTACTTCCGATAATAAGGAGAGCTATTTCCTCGTTATTCTTCATACCAATTTCAGGCATCTTCTTTATGCTCTTCTCTTTTCCTTGCTAAAGCCCTCACTTTTTCACTAATTTAGTTTTCACCAATTCGAACAGGGAGAAAAAGTGGAGAATACCGTATCTGTCATAATGCCCGCTTACAATGAAGGCGGCTGCATTTTCGAAAATATCCGTATAACGGGTAACATCCTGTCCGAGGCAGGAATCGCCGCCGAGATTATTGCGGTCGATGACGGCTCTTCCGATAAAACTTTCTCCGAAATCGAACGCGCATCGAAGGTCATCAATGGTGTCCGATCAGTGCGCAATCCATATAATATGGGCAAGGGAATGGCACTGAGGAACGGATTCGAGCATTCCACCGGGGAGGTCGTGGTTTTCATTGACGCCGATCTCGACCTGCATCCCTCACAGATTCAGACGCTTCTTGCTGTGCTTGAAGAAGGGCGTTCTGACATCGTGGTAACCTCCAAACATCACCCTGAGTCGGAATTGGACTATCCCCTCTCCCGGAAAATAGCCAGCTGGATTTACTACTTTTTCATCAAGACGCTTTTTAATCTGCCCGTCCGTGATACACAGACCGGTCTCAAAATCTTTCGGAGAAAAGTGCTGGATGATGTGTTCCACCGCCTTCTGGTGAAAAAATTTGCCTATGATATAGAACTTCTGGCTGTTGCGGTTCGGTTTGGATACACGATAAAAGAGGCGCCGGCAATTCTCAATTTCAAACGGGAGCTCAAATGGGGAAGGATACAACTCCCTGACGTCATGAGCCTGTTCATCGACACTCTGGCAATTTTCTATCGTCTGCGCATTCTTCATTACTACGATATGAAACGCCCTCCGCTTCCGGCTGTCTTTCCCCTGGTTCTTGTGGTTATCCGTGGAATTTCCCCTTCCGAGGATATGATAAAACGGCTGACTGCCGAGGGGAATGTTCAAATAGCATTGCTGGAAAATCTCGGCTGTTCAGGAAAGAAGGAAGGAATCCTCTCATTTCACAGCGAGAAATCCCTTTATGACTGGCTGAAGACTACCGGCAGCGAGGTAGAAATTATCGGATTTTGTTCTTCCGAATGCATACCTCTCGGGAATTGGGTGAAAAATGCAGTAAGAAATTTTCAGGATAGCGGTGTACATGCTGTCTGCGGACCGAAAATTCCGGGCTCCTTTTCCACCTTTACCGAACGGATTTCCGGAATGGTTTTCCCCAATTTTATAACCCGTGGAACAGATGTCCGCCTTTATTCGTATAAACCGATGCAACCGGTAAAAAAAGGATTATCCGACAACATCTTTCTGCGGGCTTCCCTGTTTCGGGACGAACGGCTCGAAGGGAACGGTATTGTATTTGAGAACGAGTTTGTATACGACTTCAGCGGCTCCGGACAGATGCGGTATGATCCCGATGTGGCTGTCTCGAAACCGATTCCGCCTCTCTTTTGGCCCTATATGAGAATGATTTTTCATACTGGATACCGGAATGGGTATGTATTTTTCGGGCGATATGGTTCCGGCAACAGGTTCTGGGAGGCTTTTCCATTTATTATGGCTCTCATCTTTCTGGGAGGCTGGGCATGTCTGCCTTTTATGCTTTATAAAGGAATTGCCGTCCTCTACCTGGTTATGATCATTACTTCGGGAGTGTTGACCTTTTCGGTTTCTTCAGCTTTTCCGTACATGCTCGGAATCATGATAGACCATGCGGTAAGAGCTGCCGGTTTCCCCTATGGTATGCTGGTAAAGGTAAAAGAAAAACTGTTCACTTAACCCAAGCTGCACTTCGACAAGCTCAGTGCCCGCTGGTTGAGCCTGTCGAAACCAGCCTTACGTGAACAGTATTGGGATTAGACCGATCACAGTGAACTTTTTAATTATTTTTAGGATATTAGAGGCTGTTGCATGTCCTTTCCTCAAGGGAAATCCATTGTATCGGTCAAACACACCTATTTCGAGTCTGCCGGAACTCCCGAGGCTGAAATGGTACGTTTTCTGAAAGGGAAAGCCGCCTCGATTTTATATATCCGTCACCCATTTCCGGATGCTGCACAGATACCGCTGAACTCCACAGTTGTCGAATACGGACCCGATGGAACTATCATCCGCGAAATCACCGCGCCTGCCGTTCACGGGAATGCCTTGCTTTTTTATCTGAAAGACCTTATTCTTTCCCTGTATTATGTTCTCCGGAGCGGGAAAAAATATGATCTGTATATCGGTTCGGATAACCTTAATTCGCTAGCAGGTATAATCCTGAGAACGGTTGGCCGGGTTCGGAGAGTGGCATTCTATGTCATTG
>JBAYHX010000216.1:0-6049 GCA_041665965.1 Candidatus Latescibacterota bacterium | reverse complement strand
ACATTGTTACCGTAATACCCGGCCGGCGCCTTTACCGATTCACCCACTTCGATGAACGCGGCAAAATGTATTACCGCATCGATTTCTTCGGAACAGATATGTTTTACTATCGCTGCATCCGATATGTCGCCCTTAACAAAACCGGCTTCGGGATGAACAGCATCCATGTGTCCTTTCGAAAGGTTGTCGAGTATGGTGACCCGATGCCCTTCCCGAATGAGCGAGGCCACTGTCACACTGCCGATGTAACCGGCGCCTCCGGCGACAAGGACATGGAACTGTTTACGATTGTTTATGGTCAAGTTTCCACCTTTCACTTTCTCGAATTCACCCTTTATTTTCTTCCCGATAATGAACGGAAGAGGTCTTTCTGAGCGCTTCTGCGGATTCCTCCGGGATGGCCGGATTTACTACATTCCCGCCGCCGGACTCGAAACCGGCAAGATATTTGAGCTTGTCGGGGCTTCTGAGCGGAGGGAGGAATTCGATATGGAAATGATACGGACGCGTATCGATACCCTTCGGAGAAGGACAATTCTGGAATACGGTGATATTCGGGAAGGGCATCTCAAAGAGATTGTCGTATCGTATCAGCACCTCACGGTATATTTTTGCAAGTGAAAGCAGTTCTTCCTCCGATAGAAAATCCATCGACGGGACATGTCTGCGCGGATAGATCTGAACCTCGTAGGCAAATCGGGCAAACGGGGGAACGAACGCTACACAATGGGCATTTTCCGCGACAACACGGATACCGGACACCAGTTCCTGATCAAGGATCGAGCAGAAAAGGCAGGAACCCTGATCCGCAAGGTATCTTTTCGCGTTTTCATACCGGATGAGAGGGATTCTCGGGACAAAATCGGTACTGTATATCTGGCCGTGAGGATGGGGATTGGAAACCCCGATCACCTTGCCACGGTTTTCGAACGGCATGACGTGCTCTATGCCGGGAATTGCGGAGAGCTCACGGTACTGATCGCGAAAGGCTATCACCACGGCATGGACATCCGCTTCCTCCATCCGTGAAAGCGTTATATTATGCTTCGGGCTGAAACATACTACCCGGCAAATGCCGTTTGCAGGGATTTCCTGGCCGGCGCCGGTGTATTCCATCGAAAGAGATGCAAAATCGTTATCGAATACATAAACCTGGGAATAGGGCGGATTCGTTTTGCCGCCGGCCCGTGTAACTCCAGGGCAAAGATAACATCCGGGATCGAAATCGGGAAGTTCCTCCCCTGTCCCGGAAACAAGAGAACCGCTCCAGGGTCTTCCTGATGTGGCCGGGGCGATGATCACCCATTCCCCCATAAGGGGATTCCAGCGTTTTATCGAAGGTCGAACAGACATTTATAAAATCTCGCGAGGGGGAAAGAGATGAGATAGTGCCATTTATTACTACGGTATTGACAAAGAATCCGTGTTCTGTTCCAAACTCCAAGTATACAAATTTGAACGGGCTTAAGCAAGGAGAATAGGCAAATAAGTTCTTGCCTTTCACCCTCCATTACTGCATAATTTCAAAAAAGGACTGTACCGGAAAAGCGAAACACGCTCCGGGGCGAAAGTGAACACGATGGGAATATTCTTGCCGGGGATCAAGGAGGGGAGTCTGTCATGGAAAATAAGAAAGTCCATATTCCGCAAATAAATTGCAGGCATTGCATCGCCGCGATTCAACGTGAGCTGGGTGAGATCGAAGGCATCGAATCTGTCGAAGGGGATCCCGCGACAAAAGATGTTACCATCCGTTTCAGGGCGCCGCTCACCTGGGAGTCGATCCGTGAAAAACTGAGAGAAATAGGCTATCCGCCAGAGGAATAAATGGAAAATAATTCCTCAAAAGCTCCTGCAGCATCATGCAGCATCGACATTCCCGTTGTCGGGATGACCTGTGTCAACTGTGCGGCTGCGGTCGAACGAGCTCTCAAAAAGAAGGTGGAAGGTGTGGAGTCGGCATCGGTGAACCTTGCTGATGAAACCGTCCATGTAGTTTACGATCCTTCTTTCGCAGATATGGCGAAGATGGCCGACGCGGTTGAAAAAGCAGGATATACCCTGGTGATTCCCCGCGAGGGCGAATCCGAAGACGACGCTGAAAAGGATGCGCGGGACCGTGAACTGAAAAGCGAGATACAAAGCTTCGCAGTCGGAGTGATTTTTACTCTGCCGCTTTTTTGCATGAGCATGGCGCGGGATTTCAACATTACGGGGGTATGGGCGCAGGCCGCCTTGGTGAACTGGCTGTTCTTTATTCTGGCCACGCCCGTGCAGTTCTATACCGGACGGGGTTTCTATGTCGGCGGTCTGAAAAGCATTCTGAACCGAAGCGCCAACATGGATGTTCTTGTAGCGCTCGGTTCTTCGACCGCATACTTATATTCGGCGGCAATTCTCATCTTCCCCGGTCTCGGAATGCATACCTATTTCGAGACCTCAGCCCTCATCATCACTCTGATCAAACTGGGAAAACTCCTCGAAGCACGGGCCCGCGGCGGAACGGCGCAGGCCATCCGGAAACTGATGGATCTCGCTCCGGCGACTGCCCGTATCGAAATGAACGGTGAGGAGCGCGAGATAAAAGCTGACCGCATTCTTACCGGGAATATCGTTGTGGTGAAACCCGGTGAACGGATTCCGGTCGACGGCAGGGTGATTACCGGGGAATCTTCGGTTGACGAGAGCGTCATGACCGGCGAATCGCTTCCCTCGGACAAGAAGCCCGGCGACAGCGTGTTCGGAGCGACAGTCAATCTTCACGGCCGTCTTCGGATAGAGGCCACCGGAGTCGGGCAGGATACCGCTCTCGCGCAGATCATCCGGCTCGTCCGTCAGGCGCAGGGAAGCAAAGCTCCCATTCAGCGCATCGCAGACAGGGCGGCATCGGTCTTTGTGCCTGCCATCATTGTCATTGCGATAATTACGTTCATATTCTGGTGGGCGGTCGGCGGTTCTTTTGTGCCTGCGATGATCCGCATGGTAGCGGTTCTGGTAATTGCCTGTCCGTGTTCGCTCGGTCTGGCGACTCCGACAGCGGTCATGGCCGGTACCGGACGGGGCGCCTCCATGGGTATTCTGTTCAAAAACAGCGAAGCATTGGAGAAAGCCCATCAGATTACAACGCTCATGATGGACAAGACCGGCACCCTGACAACCGGCAAAACGACCCTTTCCGATTTTATTCCCGGCGCGGGAAACGATGCCCGAGACCTCTGTCTCATCGCGTCGGCGGAATCAGGTTCGGAGCATCCGGTCTCGCGGGCGATAGTAACTTTTGCCCGGGAACGGGGATGCTCTATTTCCGGGCTGGAAAAATTCGAATCCGTTGCCGGGAAAGGGATCGCAGCAACGGTGAACGGTTCCGTTATCCGGGTGGGGAAACCGGACTGGATCGATGAATTCCATCCTCTCGATGGCGAAATCCGGGAAATACTGGATCGTCTTTCCGGCGAGGGCAAAACCTGCAGTGCAGCTCTGATCGATGACCGGTTCGGCGGTGTTCTCGCAGTATCCGACCGTGAAAAACCCGATGCAGCCGAAGCGGTAAAACGATTGAAAGAGATGGGGATAGAGACAGTCATGCTCACCGGGGATAACGAAAAAACGGCACGGGCTGTTGCTTCCCGAGTCGGAATCGAACGCGTAATCGCCGGAGTTCTTCCGGACAGGAAATCGGAAATTGTCGCCGTTGCCCGTGAAAAAGGGAATGTTGTGGGAATGGTCGGCGATGGAATCAACGATTCGCCGGCGCTCGCCCGGGCGGATGTCGGTATCGCGATCGGCACAGGAACCGATATCGCCATGGAAGCCTCGGATATAACGCTTGTCGGCGGCGAACTCATGGGAGTGGTGCGGGCGATACGGCTTTCACAGGAAACCATGAGAACGATCCGCCAGAATCTTTTCTGGGCATTCTTCTATAATGTTTCCCTTATCCCTGTTGCCGCCGGAGCGCTTCATGCCGTTTCATGGATTCCCGGTCCCGTTAGGGATATTCATCCTGCTTTCGCGGCGGCTGCGATGGCATTTTCGAGTGTTTCTGTTGTGCTGAACAGCCTGAAACTTTCGAGGAAAAGGATGAGGGATGAATAATTTTCGAAGGCAGTCCGCTTAATCGCCCGGAGAGGGACTTTTTTTACGATACAATGAAAATGCGGAAGCATTCAATCACATTATTTTTTGTTTTACAGCTTTAAAGTCCCCCTTTGGGGGAATTTAGGGGCTGTATTTCCTTCACAAAGGAATAAAAATAAAAGGGTGGCGCATGAACAAACCACAGGCATCTGCAACTGGGAAAAAGAAATGCTTTTCCTCAGTGTTTTGCATTTTTGTATTTGGAATCCTGATTATATCGCAAACCGCTCCCGGTATCGCCCAGCTTCCTTCCGGACCGGTGAAAGCTCCATCGGAGCTGAAATCGATTCTGCGCAGCGATCATCCGCGAATATTTTTCAATGCGGAGAGCTTTCCCGCAATAAAAGCGCGTGCTCTGAATGAGGAGAAGGAGCTGTTCACCGCGATGAATAAACGGGTCGATCTTCTCGACGCGGAGAAAGCCAAGGTGAATGATTATGGAACTCAATCTGCAGAAGCGGCGTTTGTTTTCCTGGTTACAGGGAATGATGCATACCTGGCAAAGACCAAAAAACTCCTGAAAAAAAGCATCGATTACTATTGGGACTGCTATAACCGTCAAACTCCGGTGAACTGGTACGGTTACACGCAATCAAACGCCTGGGCTGCATACGATTGGATATTCAACTATCTGACGAACGAGGAAAGAAGGGAACTCGCGATGCCTTTCCTCGATGAGGTCGAAAAAATTCAGCCGACCACATCCCGTCATTATTTTTATCCGCAGGAAAACTGGTCGGGACCGACAACAGGCTTTTATGGAAATCCTTCGATCCTCTGGTACGCGGGACTTGCCCTGTTTGGTGAAGGAATCGATGATGCCCGCGCGGAGACTTTTCTCGCCGAGGGGTACCGGATGAATATGGCGCTTCTTGCCCACCGGAGCAAATGCGCCGGAGATGACGGCGGTTCAGCATCGGCGTGCATGAACTATGTGATGGCTGCCTACCCCTGGGCGGAATACAATTTCTTTCACACGTTCCGCTCCGCCACCGGGAAGAATATCGCTCTCGACTGGCCGTACTCATCATTCCTTTCCGGCTATCTTTACTGGAATATGCTTCCGGGACGCCGGGAATTCGGTGTGGGAGACGCCCCCCATACCACGAATCTGATTTCGCTGTCCGACATGCGCACGCATCTCTTTCAGATAATCAATTTCTATGGGGAAAGCAGCCCGAAATGCGCCGCATTCTCCAAGTGGATGATCGGTCAGGTTCCGGGAGGTAACTACGGCTCTTTCCCGTATCTCCCGTTCCTTTTGACCGAGCGCAGGGATGATGTTCAGGCTATAGGGCCGGAAACGGTTATGCCGCACGCCCGTCATTATGAAAACATGGGGCAGATTTTCATGCGTTCAGGCGCGGGAACGGACGATACCTATGCTTTGTTTATGTCGGGAGGAATCGTTGGACAACATAAACATTGGGATAACAACCAGTTTGTGATCTATAAAAAAGGATTCCTGGCTCTTGATACAGGCTCACGGCCTGCTCCCGGCACTCATACGCAGGGATACTTCCCTCGCACCGTAGCGCATAACTGTATTCTTATCAACATGCCGGGAGAGGTGCTGCCGGTATTTGTGGACAAAGGCGCCGGAGGAGGGCAGCGCTGGGGCGCTCCGGCGCCTGGTGAGCAAGAGGCGGTCATTCCGAATGACGGCGGCCAGAATGAGCTTTTGGGATCGAAGGTGACCGCGTTCGAAACAAACGATAATTATTCTTATGCGGCCGGCGACGCGACAGGAAGTTATTCCCGTGAAAAATGCAGCCTTGTCCTTCGTCAGTTCGTATTCCTGCATCCCGATTACTTCGTAATTTTCGACCGTGTGGTATCAACTTCCCCGGAATATAAAAAAACATGGCTTCTCCATACCGCAACCGAGCCGTTGATTGAGAAATCTATATTT
>JBAYHX010000215.1:0-6064 GCA_041665965.1 Candidatus Latescibacterota bacterium | reverse complement strand
TTTGGTCTCAAAGGAGGCAGATTCCTCTATGGCGATTTTGGTTATGGAGTTGATATCTCGAGGGTATTTAAAGAAGTTGAAATTGGAGTGAGTGGAATCCGATCGGGACCCGATGTAGTAGGAAGTATTTTTTTCAGAGTACCCCTGTTACCAAAGATAAGAAAAACAAGGACCAATTATGGAATAGATATGGTAAAAAACTGGGGCTTTACCTATCGGTATGATTCTCGGGGAACGGTATACGATCAAAATGAAATAATATATAAAGCTTTTGAGCCGGAAGTAGGCATGAGTTTTCGTGATTTCACGGGAATGTCGAGGCCGACCCATTTCATAAACAGAGCCAGATAGAAGTATATATAATTATTTTATTGGGAGAGAAGCATGCTTTTATTCGAATTCAGAAGAAAACTTTGGGCTACTTTTGCCATATCAGGCATTTTTTCCTTGTGCTTCATATCATTCTCTTCCGAGCTGGAGTCGCAGTCCGCTACAAATGTGGAAACTAAGGTAGAACAACAGCCACAACCCACGGCGACTCCGGAACAGCTCAAATCCATGGGGATCGATCCCAATAACCCAACACAGGCCATTGAGCGTGCCCGTCAACTGGGTGCAACTGAGCAACAGATTCAAGAAGCGATGAAAGAGTACCAGCAGAAACAACAGACTCCTCAGCAGCAATCTCCGAGCGCTTCCCAAGCTAAACCTTCGCCGTCAAAGGAACCCTCTCCGGCGGAGGCGATACCGCCGAAAGAACCGGATGTTGAAAAAACCAAACAGGAACAACAGACAGAGCAACCAGCTGAGAAAATAGCAAATGAGACACGGACAAAGAGTGAAGCCCCAACAAGTAGATTCTCAGGATTACGATATTACGGGTATGATGTTTTTGAACGTGGAATGTCAGCAAATGCAAGTGCTGCATTGGTTCCCCTTGATCCTGGATATATCATTGCTCCAGGTGACATTTTACGAATCATTGTTTGGGGGGAAGTTGAGTTTCAGTATGACCTCGAAGTGGGCAACGGGGGAAACATTGTCATACCAAAGATTGGGCCAGTCTTTGTTGCAGGTACACGCTATGATAAACTCGAATCCATGCTCAAGTTATACATTTCAAAATTCCATTCCGGCTTGACAAGTGATCCGCCTACCGTTTTCATGCTGTCCACTCTGGCAAAACTACATAATAACACTATCTATACGATGGGGGAAGTACGGAATCCCGGTATGTATCAACTCCCTGCATATGGAACTGCATTCGCAGCCCTGTCAGCAGTTGGTGGACCGAATGTTACCGGTAGTCTTCGTAATGTGCAAATAATACGTGAAGGCAAGGTGATAGGGAAAATAGATTTTTATGATTATTTATTAAAGGGTACATCAAATGATGATGTTCGACTTTTTTTCAATGATGTTGTCTTCATTCCTCCAAGGACTTCAACGATTGGTATTCGAGGTGAAGTTCTTCGTCCCGCAATATATGAATTAAAGCAAAATGAATCTCTCAAAGATTTGATAAGAATATCCGGGGGGCTGAAAGCGACCGCATATACCTACCGAGTGCAGATAGATCGTATCATTCCTATGACAAGCCGACAAAAAGGGACGAAAGAGAGAGAATTGATTGATATCGACATTGATGATGTGATGAATGACAGGAAAATGGTATCCCTTTATGATGGAGATATTGTAAGTGTTTTTCCAATATTAGAATCAGTAGAAAATTACGTTGATATTTCCGGCGCCGGAATTGTGAGACCCGGAAGATATGAGTTGGGCTATAAAATCCAGAAATTGGTTGATCTGATTCGCGCCGCTGATGGGACAACATCTGATGTCTATCTTAATAAAGTTGATATTATCAGAACGAATGAAAACCTCCAGGAGGAGTTTTTGGAGGTGAATCTTGAAAAGGCATATAAAGGTGATCCCGGCCATGATATTGCTCTTAAGCTTTTGGATAAAGTCAGGGTATACTCGATAAATGAAATGCTCGGTAATAAAACTATTTCTATACAAGGGTTTGCAAAACTTCCCGGAACCTATCCTTATGCAGACAATTTAACTCTTTACGATGTTATTTTCAAATATGCGGGACTTCAGGATACCCTCCGACTGAAACAAACCTTTTTAGAGCGCGGAGATATTTACCGTCTCAGCGAGAATGCACAAACAAGATATTTGGTCAAATTCAATCTTAAAGATGTGTGGTCAAAAAGTGCTGATTCAAATATCAAGCTGCAACAAGGCGATAATATTATTATCTATTCGAACAAAGAAAGAATTGGTAATCCGACATTTACAATTGGCGGCTATATTTCCCGCCCAGGAACATATCAGCTCCTTGATAATATGACGTTATATGATATTCTCTTTACCTATTCCGGCCTTCAGGATACCACTCGGTATCAACGTACCTATTTAGAACGTGGAGATATCATGCGGTTGGCGGATGATGCAAAGACTCAGTTTACTATACCATTCAATGTAAAAGATTCATGGAATGATAAGAATAGCAACCCAGTTCAGATTAAACGTGGTGATAAAATTTTTCTTTATGAAAAAACCATACAAGATTATGTTCCGCAGACAGTACAACTGCTAGGATATGTAAAGAAACCAGGTACATATTCATGGAAGCAAAACATGACTCTCGCTGATTTAATCATTGAGGGAAATGGTTTTACCTATGGGGCGGATCTATATACGATTGAAATTGATATTGTTCCTACCGGAGAATCAAAGACTGATTCCACCGCATTTGTGAAACAAATAAAATTTAACTATTCTTATAAAGGAACTTTCCCCGATTCTGTCGTAACGTATCTTTTAAGTAGTCATGAATTAACATCAACAATCATTAATCCCCAAACAATTGTATTTATAAGAAAAAATCCTGATACGAAAACTCCTCGTTTCGTGACCATCAATGGTGAAGTGAACAAACCAGGCCAGTATATTATTTTGTTAGAAGGAAAAGAAGTGGTTTTTGATTTGATTAAAAGGGCTGGCGGTATAACGAAACAAGGATATATTGGTGGAGCGACAATTGAAAGAAACGGTGTTCGTGTCGCTGTTGATTTTGAAAAAGCAAGGCGAAATAGAAAAAATGACATATTTTTACTGCCTGGAGATGTCATTTTTATACCGCCCAGACCGAATACTATTTTTGTTCAAGGCGAGATCATAAATCCTGCGTTTTACAAGTATTATCATGGTATGAATGTTATTGATTATGTGAAACTTTCAGGTGGAAAAACGGAAAATGGCGGCAAAACAATAATAAAATATGCCACTGGTGAATTATCAAGAGTATCATTTTTTAACAACCCTCAAGTAAAAGATGGTTCTATCATCACCGTTATGCCCAAGCCACCCAAAAAGGAAAAATCAGCAGAAAAGAAAAGTACTGATTGGGGTAATGTTGTAAAAGAATCAACCGCAATTCTTTCAAGCGCCTTGATGGTAGTCTATCTCTCAAAGCAATTACAATAAAGGTCAAGCGAACGGCATGGACGAGCAGAACAGGAATGGTCAATACATAGTTGAAGACGAAAATGATTTTGGGATAATCGTATCTGAGTGGATGCGGTTTTTCTGGATAAACCGGTTCATTATTGTTACGATAACAGCGGTGTTTGGTATTATTGGTATAGTTCATGTTCTCATACAGCCGAAACAGTATACCGCCACGGCGACCATACTTCCGCCTCAGGCTTCCGACGCCAAATTGACTGGACTTCTTTCAAGCCTTGGGGGATTTGCCGGAGAAGTCTCTGCAAGTATATCGCAGTTGTATCCGGACGTTGTTAAAAGCAGAACTGTTCAGCAGGGGCTGCTTGATGCCGATTATAAGGGAAAGACATTTAGATCCCTTCTCCAGATGAGATTTAAATTTAAGGATAATATTGATGACAATTTAATAAAAGTTTTACAGAATAGTATTGTGAAGTCTTCTGTAACGATGCGAACGTATGTTTTTACCCTTCGGGTCACCTATACCGATCCGGAAATCGCAGCAGCTCTTGCAAATGAGCTCTTGGCGCAAATGGAAGTGTTCTTTAAATACCAGTATAAATCGATCGCAACAAGTCAACGTGTTATGATCGAAAAGAGATTGGGAGAGGTAACCGATTCATTGAAGGTATCAGAAGATCGATTGCTGCAGTTCAGGGAGAGCAATCGAACCACAGTATTGTCGCCTAAGTTACAAATGCATGAAGGACGGTTGATGCGTGAAGTCCAGATCAATAATACAGTTTATATTGAACTTAACCGCCAAAATGAGGTATCAAAAATCGCTGAAATGCAGTTGAAACCGGTTCTAAATATTCTCGATCTTGCATCACCACCTATTACAAAATCAAACTCATCACGGAAAAAAATTGTATTTGTATTCATGCTAATAGGCTTCGGATTCGCGATTGGAGGGTTGAAACTATATCCTCTCATCCGTGAATATCTAGTCATGGCGATAAAGACATATAAATAAAACACTGATACGGATTTTCTTATACATATTGGCCTGTCCCGTGAAAAGGGATCCAGATATTAAGAGCTTATCCGTAAATAATAATTGATTATTTGTTGAGTTTTTGCTATAATATTCTCGTGGTAAAACTTCAAACCAGGAGGGGAAAATGGCAAAGATTCAATCTTGGGAAGTATCTGAGGCCTTTTGGGAAAGAGTTGAAAAACTCATACCTGCACCTCAACGCGATCCGATAAAGAAATACAAACGAAAATCTGGAGGCGGACGGAAGCCAATTCCTCCCAGAAAAGTGTTTGAAGCCGTAATGTATGTACTTCGGACAGGCTGTCAATGGAAGGCACTGCCCAAAGAACGATTTGGAAGTCCGAGCGCAATCCACACGCATTTCAAGCAGTGGATGCAGGTCGGATTCTTCGTTTCTCTCTGGCGGTCAGGTCTTGCCGAATATGATGAGATGGAAGGTATAGCCTGGTGCTGGCAAAGTATAGACGGCGCAATGATCAAAGCACCACTTGCCCGCGAGGCTGTTGGCAACAACCCGACAGACCGGGGAAAAAAAAGGAACCAAACGACACCTTTTGGTAGACGGGCGTGGAGTCCCGTTATCGATCGTCGTAACAGGAGCGAACAGACATGATGTGAGCCAGCTTAAACTGGTGTTGGATGATATCATTTACATGCGCCCCATAGAAATAGTGCAGAATATGTGTGCTGATAAAGGTTATTCGGGCGAACCGGCTCAACAAGCCATGATAGACAGAAACTATATCCCACATGTGAAACAACGAGGGGAAGAAATCCTGGAGAAAAAAACAAATCCAGAATTTAAAGCCCGTCGATGGGTTGTGGAAGTATCTCATTCATGGTTTAATCGTTTTAGAAAACTCCTGGTACGATATGAAAAACTTTCTGATACTTACTTGGCTTTATTACACATGGCAGCCGCAATAATCGCTTTTAGAAAAGTAGGTGTTATTTACGGATAAGCTCTAAGTTGTTTTGAATGAGCATGAGCGGATATTCTAAAAATAAATATGGGTCGATGGCACAAAAAGGTACATTCCGGATCAGATATGGAATTATCGTTATCACCAATATTTACTGAACCCGTGGCATGATCACCATTGACAAGCACATTGCGATTGCATATATAGCGACATAAAATATATCAAGGAATGGTCCCTCTTTCGAGACTTGAAGATCATCTTGCTCACCATCTTCGACTTATTTAATCGAATTCCTCGGAACTCTGTTCCGTGATAGTCAATTTCCAAGAATTTCTTTACAATCAGAAATGCATTAACGTAAGGTAGCCCATATGGAAAATTAATATTTCCCGGTTATCCAGTTAAGTCAGTGTAGGTAAGTGAATGAGAAGCAATACAACGAACGAGCAATTTGTCGAAAATGGTGTCAAAATCCATAGCCGATTGAATTTGAAGATGAACTCATTGAGATTGTGTTGCAAGTGTTTTTGACGGAAGGCAGTAATAAGTACCGCACAGCCACATTTTTGGCTATCGATCAGAATATGCACTTTTGAAAGCACGTCATCATCGGTAATAT
>JBAYHX010000214.1:0-6076 GCA_041665965.1 Candidatus Latescibacterota bacterium | reverse complement strand
TACGGAACGGGGACAGCGGAGGGGAAATATACGGCGAATCGTATGTAGCCCGTCTGGTGGAGGCGCAGGATGCACTGAATCTTCTCTCCAGCGACCTTATGGATATCGTCCGCTATGACGGCCACAAGACCACCATTTTCCAGAATGTGAACATCGACCGCGGCGCTTCCCGTGACGGCCAGACTCCGGGGGAAATCGACCTGTCCATCGGAAAGGGGCTGGTTGTGAAGGGCGAGGGGAAAGTGTACAAGCTCGAACAGCAGAACGATCTTGGCGCTGCTCTTCAGGAATACGACCGTAAGCTCGACGCTTTCTACGATCTCGCCGGGGTGCCGCGGTTTTCGCGGGAACTGGTCTCTCGCATGGGGAACCTGAGCGGGAAAGCTATCGAACGGCTTTACCAGGACGCGGTCGAATCGACTCGTGAGGCGCAGGGATTGTATGGAGAATCATTCCGTGAACTGGCGCAAAAGATCTCTGCGATGCTGGGATTTACGCCTTCCGGGGTGAAAGTGATCTGGAACAGGGATGTGATCTCCGCGGATGTGGAGTCGCTCGCCCGTGAGTACGAAATCGGAGCGAGGTCTATCCGCTCGGTGATGCGGAATATCGGGATAGATGATGTGGAGGCGATGAGGAAGGAGATAGAGGAAGAAAAAATGAAGGACGAAGGATGAAAAAAGAGAAATGAATTTTTCTCGCAGAGACGCAAAGGCGCAAAGAAAGAATACGTCAGACAGGATTGAACTACCCCGGAGCAGAGCTGCGAGGTATCTAAAAATGATCCCCCTGTCACCTTCGGCGAAATCCCCCTTTTTAAGGGAGATAAAAGAGAAATACTTTTCTCCTGCCGCTGGTATCGATCACCCCCCTTGCGGGGTCCCCGCTCGTACGCAGTATGAGCGGGGTGCAATAAGGGGGGATGCCGTAGGCAGGGGGGATCTTACCCCGCAGTAAACTGGGAGGAATTCTTTTGATTAAAATGATCAAAAAAAAATGAAAAAAACTTGCAAAATCTTGTAAATCCTGTCAAAGATCAAAGATTTAAAAAAAAAACAGGATCAGGGAAACAAAATTCAAGGGAGGCAATTGTGGCAGAGTACAGTGAGGAGCAGGTTCAGGAAATGATCAGTGAGGCGGTGGAAAAAACGGAAAAATCGTTCGGGGGGACATTCAAACGGCTGAAAAGCGAGAGCAAGGAATTCCGTGAGAAGTATGAATCGGCGATGGCGGAGATCGAGAGCGAGAGGGCGGCTTATGACAGCCGGATGCTGGAATTAGACCGTGAGCTGACGGAGAAAAAAGTCAAGCTTTCGGAAATGGCGGTACGGGGGGAGATCCAAAGGCAGATACAGGAGAAGGGGCCGATTCCGGAACGGTTTATCACTATGGACGATATACAGTATTCGGAGGATCCGGAGACGCTTTCGGCCTCAGTCGCAGAAGCACTGGAAAAAGGGCGGAAGGAATTCGAGGAAGCTCTCAGGGAAGTGGGAATTACGGTTGCGCCGGAAAGCCGTACCGCGGTGAATCCCACGAATCCGCCGAGCCGTGACAGGACAGCCCGTGACCTGAAAGCCGCCGGGGCGAAAGAGGCGTTACGGGATATGGCAAGGCGGGGGCTGATACGATAAATCCCTCACCCCCTTACCCCTCTCCCGCAGGCGGGCGAGGGGAGTCCGGATTACAGCCCGGCTTCGACAGGCTCAGCCGACGTCGTTTCCATGACATTCGGGAAATGGGAGAAGAGAGAGTGGATCAGGGTAAGAAGAAACGTTTTTATAAACAGAGTCTGTGTAAAAAGTTGGCAATTCAAGAGGATTCGATCTACAAACAGAGGAGACACGCTGATTTTTTTCGAGAAACACCAAAATTCACACAAGAAAGGAAAACATCATGGGAGCAGAACCAGGCTTCATTTCCAGCCACGCAGCATCCACAGGGACAGCGCTTGTGCAGACAACTCCAAACATCCAGGTGGTAAACGGGGAAACCGCAGTCACCGCCTGCCAGCTCATGAGCATCAGCCCGCAGGACAGCAAAGCTTACCTGTGCGACCCGAACACCATTCACTGCATTCCCGCGGGATTTGCAGCGACCGACAATCCGCTCTCGACCAATGTGGATGACACCGCAAAGGTAACTCTGGTGCGTCAGGGGCGTATCAGAGGATTTTCCGGGCTTGTTCCGGGAGCGCTGTACTATCCTTCCGCTGATACCGCAGGGGCTGTGGTTCCCGAACGTGCTTTTGCAGGCCCGGTGATTACCGCGTTTACAGCCACGACCGGAAGCGCTTTTCTCCGTAATGTCCACCTCCGCGCGGGGCATCGTCCTCTCGCAGGGGAATGGACGATAACATTTACCACCGCGACCACCTGCACAATCACTCCTCCGGGGGGGAGCGCCGGTGCTGCCAAGACGGTAGCAGACAATACCGCCTATAACGGGACAATTACCGGCGCCGAAAGTTTTTACATCGAAACTCGTACCATCACCCCGGGCTGCGCCGCAACGATTACAGTTTCCTACGTCAGTGAAGCGGCTGTAGTCGCGACCCTTGATTCACCGGGAAACGCTTTTTTCGCCGTTGCCCCGCTTTCGGGCATGGCAGGGAAGAACATCGTTCCGGGGCTGTATAAGGTGGTCACCACCGCTACCACAGTGACAGTGGGCTTGAACGGAAGCGCACAGTCCGCCGCCAAAACCATCACGGCAGGCGCGGTGTATTTCGACATCATTCCGGGTGCGGCGCTCACAACAGAGGCCGACGCTGTTACCGCCGAGACCAATTACTTTGTGGTCGGAGCGCAGGAACTGACAGCGCCGGTGGGCATCGCGGTCAATGAAACAACCCTTCAAATTCTCATGGGAGGAATCGGCTGATGGCAGAATACGGAATCCGCACCATCGACAATATCAGGGCATCCAGCCTGTACGACCGTTACCTCGGCTGGATCGACGAGTACAATTCCAATCCGGAATACCTGTCCGAATTCATTGGCCGGGTGGGAGTCAAGATCGACCGTCCCAACGCGGTGCTCTCCGAGGCGCCGTTCGAATTTGTCGAAACCGCCGAACTGGCTCTGCCGGACTGGCAGAAGGGCATGGATATTGCCATTCCGGTCGATTTCCGGTACTATGCGCTGGGACAGGCGTTCAGCCGAAGGTTCATCCAGTCGAATACCGCACAGGTTCTCGACGAGCGCACAAAGAAAGCCATTGCGGCCGACCAGCGGCTGGTGATGAAAAAATACCTGGGGGCCATGCTCACAAAAGCATCCGCCGGATTCTATGACGGGGCAAGCTATACGCCTCCGCGCTACAAGCACAACACATTCGCGATCACCCACCAGCATTATGTACTATCAAACCTGGGAGTCGGCGACGCGGCATGGGATATCGCCGATGTGCGCTGGGTGAAAGAGCACATACTGGAGCACGGGTATTCTGCGCTGAACCTTCACCTCTACGCCAACGCCAATACTATCCGTGATATCGAGAACTGGGCGACCTGGACCGCTTCCGCGAATCCCACGGTGCCGACCGGTCTCACCGATATCCTCGCACAGCAGGGGTTTGCGCAGGGAGTGAGCATCGAGGGATTTGTTCTTCACCACGAGGAATGGATCCCCAACGGCTATATGCTGTTTCTGAGCCTCGACGAGCCGTGCGTTGCGGAACGGGTGCATCCGAATCCCTCCGCACAGGGGCTTCAACTCATCGCCGGGAAAAATTCCAACTGCCAGCTCGAGGACTCGTACTATGAGCGCGCGATTGGAACAGTGGTGATCGGCAAGGGCGCCGGAGTTGTGCTCTGTAATACAACGGGATCCGCCTGGGCGAATCCTGAAGGATTTACGTTCGATTAAACCTGATGTACAGTAACCAGCGGGAAGGCAAAAAGGGATAGGTATGCTTTGAAAGGCAACGTTGGTTATCCATATATAATACAAATATAACTATAGTGTTGTCCGATTGAAATGCTCGATACTCTTTCTGCCTTCACCTGAAAAAACTGCAACTAATTAAATTACAATAAGTTAGGCAGGATTAACAGGATTAATGATAAGGCAAGGATGAAATCTGAAAGCGAAGCGCATCTTTTTGAAATGTGAAATCTGAAAGATGAATCGGTCTGAGCAAACAGGAGGTAAGGATTTTAATCTTGAAACATCATGTAAATGCTGTCTGAAAAATAGAAAGGAAAAATAATGAAGAAGACAAACGAAGAACTGGACGAGCTGATCGAAGAGCAGGAAACCCTTATCTCCGAAGCGGCTGATATGGTGGATGTAAAGCGTGGGAGTGTGGGCAAGTCTTTCGGGCAGATGGTGAAAAATAGGAGCGATGCGATAAAAACGCTCGAAAGCCGTAAGGAGGTGACCACAGTGAACCTGAAAGCGGGAATCTGAATCCAGTTCCCCTCACTTTCGCCGGAAGGATGAAATATGAAATGTGAAGGATGAAAAAAATGTAAAGAAACTGAAACAAGTCCTTTATGACAAAGGAAAGGAACAAAGGTCATGAATCTCCTTGAAGAAAGGGATATCGAGTATCCGCAGACAGTTACGGTGATCCGTATGGAAGGATCGTACGATGATGAGGGCAATTATACCGAGGCGATGACCGCTGTTGTTGACGATATGCAGGCTGATATCCAACTATCGCTGAAGCTCCGTCAATTTACTTCCGAAGACAAGACCGGACTTTCGGACAGGACGGTGTGGATCATGTACTGTGTTCCCCCTGTACCGATATGCGAGGGGGATAGTGTATCGGATGGGACAAGGGAATTCTCGGTGGAAGCAGTGGGGGACTGGGGAAGCCATGTGGAATGCGTAATGCGCTGTAAAAATACATAGACAGGATTGACAGGATTAACAATAAAGCATGGATGAACCGATCAGAGCAAACAAGAAGAAAGGATTTCAAAATCTTGTAAATCTTGTAAATCCTGTCAAATAGTCATTTAAAAGGGAATTTAAAAACAGGACAAAGAAAATGCCGAAAGTGAGCGAGATCAATACCGCGGTTTACCGGCTTCTGGAAGCGGATGATACTCTTTTGGAAATGAGCAGGGTATACAAGGGAGCGAAACGTCCAGCCAGGGCGAAAAACCCCTCGGTTACTGTGGACGTGAAACGTCTTGAACCGGGCGAGGGTGAGGGAATATGGATGTGTGATGTGACAGTAACGGTCTATACGGACAATCTATCGAACGGGTCTGCAGACCAGGAGAAACTGGAGGATATTTCAGCCCGGGTAAAAGAGTTACTTGCAGACAGCGAAATAGAACTGGAAGACGGCAAGGCGCTCCCTCTGATCGAGGGGGAAAGCCGTGGGCCGGAATGGTCGAGTTACCATGAGAACGAGACTTCGCAGGAGAATATATTCGGGCTGGTTTTTGTGAGTTTCGGATAATAAAAAGAATGGGGATAGGGTCATGGATTGGAATGCCGGAGAGGAACAAAACAGGATCAGGCTTCTTGAAAAGAAAATCGAGGAGCTTGATGAACTGATACAAAAGCAGACTGAGCTTCTTCAGGAAGAAGATCTGAAAGCGCGAGGGTTGAAATAAAAAACGAAGTGCATCTTTCTGAAATCTGAAATCTGAAATCTGAAGGATGAAGGCAAGGAAGAAGCGAAAAATTACATATAAAATACTACAGAAAAACGGAGGATGATGTGATTCCCATCACAGAGTTCCGCACGATGTCGGTTTTTTTGGCCGAACCAACGGATCGAACGATTCAGGGCACGGTTCTGGGAACCGGCGACAGTTTGAATCTGGGGACGGTGGATACCTCGGACGAGGCGCAAGACACACCGGTTAAAGTGGTCTGGTGGCGTGTAAGCGACATGCGGGGCAACACGTTTGTTACAAATATCAGGGTATGGATCGAGGGAACGGAAGAAATACCCGGAACAGCGTCATGGTATATGGACATAACCGATACCTGGACAGCGGGAAAAACCGCAGTGCAGGTGAAAACAGGAATGCCGGGAACCTCGCCGCTTTCGGAACCCTTACCCAATCTCACCAAAAGCGGGGGAGGGACGATCCTGGGGACAGGAG
>JBAYHX010000213.1:0-6080 GCA_041665965.1 Candidatus Latescibacterota bacterium | reverse complement strand
GTCTGAGAACCGACTACCTTGACGTTCTCATGTGCCACCGTCCCGACCCGGAAACACCGCTCGATGAAACGATCCGCGCTTTCGAAGATCTCATCCGTCAGGGCAAGATTCTGTATTGGGGAGTCAGCGAATGGCCGGCGCATCTGATGGCAAGAGCGAATGGTGTTGCAAGTGATATCGGCGCTCGTCATATCGGGGTGAGTGAACCGCGCTATAGCCTTCTCTACCGGTATCCCGAACGAAATATTTTTCCCGCAACACAGGCAGAGGGTATCGGAAATGTCGTTTTCTCTTCCCTCGCCCACGGCATGCTTACCGGAAAATACAAGCCCGGAGAAGCGCCGCCTGACGGAACCCGCGCCGCCGATGTTGAAACGAACGCAGTGATCACCAAGCTCTACTGGACGGAAGAGAACAAGCGCAAAGGACAGGAACTGGTTAAGCTGGCTTCGGGGATGGGAATCACTGCCGCCCAGTTGTCAATCGCCTGGTGTCTCCTTAACCCGGCTGTTACCAGTGTTATCACCGGCGCAACCAGTATCAGCCAGATCGAGGATAACCTTAGAGCCGCAGATATCGTCATACCGGATGACGTCCTTAAAAAGATCAATGAACTCTATCCGCCTGTGGAACAGGTCGATGTGGAGAAATAAGCGGCAGGATTCACAGGAATTATTTACGCATTGATATCTTATGGATATCCGCCGGTCGAACTTTTGGATTTAACAAGGAGTGCTTACGATTGAAATCAAAGGAAAGAGTACTTGCCGCAGTCGGGCATAGAGAAACTGACCGTATCCCCATTACGTTCGATGCGGAGAAAGAGGTTTATTCAGCGCTGTACGACCATCTGGGGATTCATTCGAAAGAAGCGCTCTTCGACAGGCTCAATGTCGATACGTGGATGATTCTCCCCGGCAGCTTCATCTACACCGATGAAGAAAATAAAAAAACGGAAAAAACCGCCATATGGGGCTATAAGACACGGGTGACCCAGTACTCCGGCGGCTCCTATGACGAGGTGTTTTTCAATCCTTTGGCCGGCCGTGACGAGATTGCGGATATCGATGCCCACCACTGGCCGACGCCGTATACGCTCGATTTTTCACATTTCCCAAAAGAAGCAGCCGCTCATTCGGACCGTGCGGTGATAGGGGTCTTTACCTGGGGAGCGTATTTTATTGCATCCTATGTCAGGGGGATGGAAAATCTTCTTATCGATTTTGCACTGAACAAACAGTATGCGCACCATCTCATCGGAAAAATCAGCGAAATTTCTTTCGGTTTTCTGGAGAAGATGCTGGAATCCTATGGAAAAGGGATCGACATCGTCTACATGGCCGACGACTATTGTTCTCAGCAAAGCCCGTTGTTCAGCCCCGCCGATTTCCGGGAGTTTGTCATGCCTTACCTGCGAGAATATGTCGATATCGTCCATCAGCATGATAAAAAATTCCTGCTGCATTGCTGTGGCGCTGTCCGTCCTCTTCTGCCGATGATCATAGACGCGGGTGTCGATATGCTGGAACCGATTCAGATTCGCGCGGAAGGCATGGAACCCCAGGGACTTAAAAAAGATTTCGGCGACAAACTATGTTTCTATGGCGGCGTTGACCTTCAGCAGATTCTTTCTCGGGGAACTCCTGGTCAGGTTACTGACGAAGTCAGGAGATTGATCGACATCCTCGGAGAAAATGGCGGATACATCCTCGGCCCCGGACACACCTATATTCAGATCGATTCACCGATCGACAATATCATGGCGATGTATGATACCGCCTCGGCATACAGACGGAAACGATAGCGCCGGGAAAATAGCAGTAAAGACGAATGCCCGTAAAAAAACAATCAACAGTGTGCCTGATCTCCAAAATTTTTTAGGATTTATTGAGATGAAAAAAATCAATATGGATGAAATTTACAGGAGTATGGCGCCTGAAAAAATTCCATGGATACATGAAAAACCGCCAAAAGTTTTAACCGATCTTGTTGAAACTGGAAGTGTAACTCCATGCAGAACAATTGATTTTGGGTGTGGAACCGGCAACTATTCCATTTATCTGGCAGTTAAAGGATTTGATGTTACCGGAGTCGATATTTCTCCGACTGCGATAGAAATTGCCGGAACGAACGCAAATAAAAGTAGAGTACACTGTACTTTTATCGCAGCTGATGTTCTTGGAAATCTTGAAGAAGTTTACGGGCTTTTCGATTTTGCCTATGATTACGAATTGCTTCATCATATTTATCCTGAGGATCGGGAGCGGTATGTCAAAAACGTTTTCAGGAAGCTCAATCCGAAAGGGCGCTATTTGTCGCTCTGTTTCAGCGAGAAAAGTCCTCAGTTCGGCGGGAAGGGAAAATACAGGGAAACCCCATTGGGGACCCGGTTATATTTTTCTTCGGAAAATGAACTGAAAGACCTTTATAGCCAGTATTTTAACATCGAAGAGATGAAAATTATCGAAATTGGTGCACTGCACGGCAGTCATCTTGCAGTATATTCCTTCTTGAGAGCCAGGGAATAGCATAAACCCTGAAGAATAGTTTTTATAGTCTATCTATTTGATTAAGCAAAGGATGAAGAAAGATCATATAAACACACATTCAACCGTAAAGGCGACGAAAAAACCTGTGCCATTTCATAACCTATTATTTATCAAGCACATTTTGGTCTTACTCTCTTTCCAAGAGAGGAGATTATGGGGTGAGTTATTTTTACAGTCAGGAGGTCATATATGACTATTTCGAGAAATTTCAGGCCGTTGTCATTTCGGAATCACTTCTTGTTGCTTTCGTGTTTCACACTGTGCTGTTCGGTGCTGTTCATGCTCTTTTTCGCCGGTTGTGCATCTGTCGGTCACGACTTTAATTCCACCCAGGTGACAGCCATCAAAATAGGAGTAACCACCCAGGACAACCTCCGCTCAATGTTCGGTTCTCCCTGGCGTGTCGGGATCGAAGACGGCAAGGGAACATGGACATATGGCAAATACAAATATAGATTGTTCGGCCAGACCAGCACCAAAGACCTTGTTATCCGATTCGACGATAAGGGAATTGTCTCTTCCTACACATTCAATACCACCGAACCTGATAAATGATTTTTCGGATTTTCGCACACGCAGAAAATCTCTTGATTCGCTCCGGCGTCTAAATCTCACTGAACGGATGCCTTCAGCGGATATCATTCTGATTCCGCTGAAGGTTCTGTCGGTTTTGTAATAACCTCTCAGTATAGATATCACCCGCATTTTTGTTCTTTTTCGTCTTTCCCTGCAAAACAGCTTGAACTATACCTCAACGGTTGATTACCTTATAAAATCAATTCTGAAAGTAATAGTGATGCGTACTTTTTTTTACCTATACAAAATGCTGATGGAGGATACATGAAATTTATTTCAGCTCCGGTTCTTGCCGGTATTATCATTCTTGTTTCGGGATGTGCTGCTGTACAGCAGCAGGCGCCTCCCCCTGATAAAGTAGATAACGGTCCGCTCGTCGTTGCGGCGGAAGACTCAATCCCACGAGTTCCCGCCGAGATTCGGTATGCGGACTTCTGGATAAGGAAATATGCGGATCCCGATGCAGTTATCCTCTCGCCGGAGGGGATTGACAGTTATAACCGTGAGAATCCGGCCCGCAAGGGGGTAATGCTCGATATCCTGACCATGCCGGACAAGAGCATCGGAACAAAAATCCGTGATTATCTCGCGTCAAATACCAGATATCTTCTCAATACAAAATATTTTGTTACTGCGGACATCCCCCTGGAAATGGCCGAACGTACCAGTATTGCCTCACTCGTCGATACACTCGGCGTGCCTGATCTTATCACCATCAAATTCGGAATGATCCTTCGCAACACCATGGGAAAGCTCTGGCCGACCTCTATCCCGCTCATGTCCACACCCGGCGATAACGAATTCGACCAGGGAGTGGTCTCCACACTCGATATGGGGGAACCGGTGGCGCTTCTCCATGTATCGAAAGACGGCCTCTGGTCGTATGTGCAAAGTTCGTCGTTCGGCTGCTGGGTTCCTTCCGAAGATGTCGCTTTCGGCGACCGTGAGAAGCTGAAAGAGCTTACCGACACCTCGATGCCTGTTGTCGCTGTAGGGAGAAGTGTAAGCGTATTTCCAACTCCCGAAAGCGGCTCGGCTGTCGGATCGCTGAGAATGGGAAGCTATCTTCCTGCCCGTTCGGCTGGAAACAACTACATCGAAGTACTCTTCCCCTGCCGCGGGACGAATGGAGAGCTTGTATCGAAAAGGGGATATGTGCGGAACGGCTCGGATATCTCTCTCGGATTTCTCCCGTTCACCATGAGGAATATCTATCAGCAGTTATTCAGGCTCTATGGCTCCCGATACGGCTGGGGAGGAATGTACGGCGGCGAAGACTGCTCCTCGACCATTATGGATGTATTTCGCTGTTTTAACATCCATCTCCCCCGTAACAGCGCCAGCCAGGCAAATGCCTCGACCCAGATAATCAAATTCGAGGGGCTTGACCGGCCGGCCCGTTTTCAGGCGCTCAAGACAGTTCCCGGAGGTATCACCCTGCTCCAGATGCCCGGACATATCATGGTCTATCTCGGCGAAGAGGGCGGAAAGCCTTACGCTATCCATAATTTCTGGGCCTGGCGTGAACCGAAAACAGATAAGATCGATATCGCGCACCGTGCTGCACGGGTGGCGGTCACCGATCTTTTGCTTGGCGAGGGTTCCCAGCGCGGGTCGTTCATCGACCGGTTAACCAATGCCACCGTTATCGGAAAATAAAGGATTGCTAAACATGCAGAACTTTTTCGCTTCTCAAGAATATTTTACCTGCGATACAGTCCGCCTGACCGGAGAGGAGTATCACCACGCCACAAGGGCCTGCCGTGTGAGAATCGGCGAGATGATCGGGGTTACCGACGGACGGGGAAGGCGTGTTGAGGCTCGTATCGTGTCAATCACCGGCTCTCACCTTGAAGCTCAGGTGATACGTGATATCAGCGGGCTTGGGGAACCGTCATGTGAAATAATCCTGGCTCTTTCGCTCATAAAACCTGCACGGTTCGAGACTGCTGTCGAGAAATGCACCGAGCTTGGGGTTCGCAGGATCATTCCGCTCAATGCACAGCGCTGTGAATATTCCGAATCACGGTTAAACCAGGACCGTCTTTCACGCATCGCTCTTGAAGCTGCCAAACAATCCGGAAGGTCATGGCTGCCGGAAATAGCTCCGGCCGCAGAGATCAGAACCCTGTCCGTGCAGGGAGAGGGTATTTTTGTCGCTTCTCAGAATGCACTGGAAAGCATAGAGGATATCCTGAACCGCGTTACGGCAGAAAAACTCATTCTCGCAGTCGGGCCGGAAGGTGATTTCACCCCTGAAGAGTACACCTGTTTTTCCGACCGTGGAGCTTCGTTCTTTTCACTCGGAGAACTTACCCTGCGGTCTGAAACGGCTGCAATCAGCGCTGTAGCGAGGTGCGCTTCTCTCAAAAAAGCCATTTGAGTTTCTGCTAACCCGGATAATTCATAAAATATATTCATCACAATCATTGAGTCAGAAATCTCCACTGCCTGTCGGCATCTCCCCTTATTAAGGGAAGGATTTTGTACGAGGCTGTCTTTTTCTTCTTTGTTCAACCCCCTTAGCAAGGGGGTCGCTGTGAAACGGCGGGGGATTTTATCCTTGAGTTTATGAATAGATCGGGCTAAAAAAACACACTTGTTTTTTCTTGCACGAATAGTGCTATTTGGAAAAGCTGAATACCGGAATCACTTATAAAAAGATTGCAATTATCCATTGAAGGATATATTTTTCTTATAACCTGAAAAAACTATAATTGTATTTCATAATTTTTTTCATGCTAAACCCATATTTATAAGCAACTATGGGATATCAAAATATTTCTCATTGTGAGAGTCTGAACCAGGACACATTTCAAAGGGAATGCATTGCATTCAAGGGGGTTGAAATGAAATTCCGGTTATTATCGTATGTGTGTCTTTTTTTATTCTTTATTGCAGTCGGATGCTCCAATAATCCTGCAGATTCGGGAGACGATACCGTTACTGAAGAAG
>JBAYHX010000212.1:0-6109 GCA_041665965.1 Candidatus Latescibacterota bacterium | reverse complement strand
TTTTATCATCGCTCATCCTCTTCATTATCAATGTCTTATCATCTTTTTAGTAATATACCGATAATGAAGAGTTTTGCAACTAAAATCAGCTCAAATAATAGTAATTTTTAGAGGTGGCCTTAAGTTTTAAGAAAAATAAATTGTATTAAATCGAGCCAATTGCAAAAGTCCCTATTTTAGAAGCAGCTCCCTTCCTGTCCTTTGGACATCCTTCCCCCGGATGTGGGCAGGACACATCTTTATCGTGCCTGCGAAGCAGCAAAAACTGTGAATTATCGACTTCCCTTGACCCCGAAACGGGGGAAAGGGACAAAGGGTTAGGGGGGCTTAAGTAAAAAATAATTCCATTTTTCAATAGTAAAATGATTTTTGCAATTGGCTCAATCGGTATGAATTTCTTTTATGGTTGAGCTGTTAATATCCCCTTGACTGAGTCATGGCTCTGATCTGGGGATTAAAGATAGTATTGCTCAAATTGCGGGCGCCATTAAAACCGATACCGGGGACATTGCCTCCGGTCCTCTCGATAATCTGCTGTATGATCTCGCCGCTCATAGTCCAGAGAATGGCTGTATTCAGAACTCCGGAGGTGGGGCAAACCTTACGGTCGAAACCCGGAAGGGCAAAAAGACCGTATGTGTCCATTATCCTTCCCACATGCACATCGGTTTCACGGGCGATTATTTTCCCCTCAGGGATTACAAAATCACGGGTAATCGGTCCAATGGAAGCTACTTTCATTCCCAGGCTTTTGATCTTGTCAAGGTTCCTGAGATCGGTTTCATCTTCGGGCTGATATGTGCCCATTATAACGCAATCTTTTGCTGTTCCCTGAATATGCCCGTCCAACATATATTTTGCAAAGGTGAATCCCCCACGGCGGCCGCTGGCTTCATACGCCAGAGATTCGGGATAGCGGCTGTAGAAATATACATTCCCACCGGAAAGAAGCGTATCAACAACCATTTTTGCCATTTTCCTGATATCGCCCAACTCCATGCTGATCATTTCGAACTGTCTCATAACTGTTTCGTAGTAATCACCCATGAGAGGTGCGTTCAGGCTAAACCTCGTTGTCTTATCGGTAAGTTTCGGCTCGTCTCCCTTGACATCCACCCGTTTCCCATCACGGGAAAGAATCCGGCAGGCATCGGCAATCATCATCCAGAAAATACTGCCATAAAGAGGCCCCGATTCCGGACCGAACGGAGCAGGGGAGCCGGGCACCTTGACCTGTGCGCCAAGTGAATCCGAGTTGGTTTCGATCCAGATGTCAGCATAGGTTCTGTTTTTTATTTTCTGGATTTCCGGGATAATATTTTCCGCATAATCTTTCACATCTCCGCTCCAGGGACAGGTAGCTCCGATTATAAAAAGGTCCTTTTTACCCATGTCCTCGATATTTTCGAAAGGTCCGGGGAAGCTTGTAAATACCAGGTCTCCGTCTTTAACCTGCTTGGGGTCATATCCCGGAGTGAGTATATCCGGCTGCCCGATGCGATTCGGAAAAATGTCGGAGCTGTTTGTATGCCCCAGGTCCCAGTTACACCAGCATTTTTTACCTTTTTCCACTGTACGCGCCACAGCATAGGCAGCTTCAAGCATCTTGTCAGACTGGGTCTCGCGGACCCATTTGAGCATTTCCCGGATTCTCCGGGTGTAAACCATGCCAAACGGTTCTCCCGGCTGGTATTCCCTTTGTGGATTCATCTCCTGCGCATTTCCCGGGATGGATGCGACGCCTAATGCGGGAAGAGTAAACGGAATGAGTCGAAACAGGTCACGGCGTCTCATGGATTCTCCTTTTTTTAATGAAAATGAGGTGTTATGGGATTGTATTTTATTTTTAAAAAAAGCTATTCAACCCGATCTATTCACAAACTCAAGGACAAAGATCCCCCCGCCGCTCAGTGCGGCGACCCCCTTGTTAAGAGGGTGCAAAAAGAGAAATAATGAATTCTCCCCTTAACCGGGGCCCAAGTCGATTCTTGAATCGGCTTGGGTGCCCTTGGGGAGATGCCGTCAGGCAGAGGGGATTTTCTTCCTCAGTGGTATGATAAATATATTTTATGAATTATCCGGGTTAATTACAGTGCTGCGGTTTTAAACTTTTTCCCGTCACCCATATGCTTTCTCCCTGTCGAGTATCAGTTTGCATCTGGTTATGGCGATACCGTATTCCCCTCGATATGATCGACCAGACTCGCGATGAATCTGGCAGCAGGTACACCGTCGACTGTATCATGATTGAACAGGACGGTCAAATGAAGAATATCTCTGATTTCTATTCTTTCTTCAAAAACCCAGGGCTTTTTAACAATGGAGCCTATGGCAAAACAAAGGTTATGCATCGACCGGGGAATTATCCATCCCGGCAGCCGGCCGACAGTACCGACTGTAGTCACAATAGTGGTTCCCATCATTTCCTTTGTTCTGAAAGGATTTTGCAGGATTCTTCTCAACACAAACAACCGTATGAACTGGGGAAGCATGTAGAACAGCTTCATCATTGACCGTGAGGGACTATTTTCACTTAAAACATAATCACCCTCATCCTGCACTACTCGTACTTTCGCTGTCTGGATTTCGGCATGAATCTGCTCCACTGTTTTGATGTTTGTCTGTTTTATCACCAACGGAAGCGGCACTCGTGTTCCTTTAATATTTTTTTCGACCATAGCCGTAATGTCAATATCATCAAAAATTACCAGCTTCCCCTTTTCCCAGGACAACGCATGGACTGATCTCTGCTCTGCTATAACGGTGCTGATAGCTTTTATCATCCATGTAAAGAACGAAATTTGTTTCCCTTCGTTTTTAAGTTTTTTAATAGATTCAAGAGGAACGGTTACATCGATTTCCAATAAAACCGACACATGATGTTTTTGTTGAGATATTTTCCCCAGATCAATAGTCCCGATGCGGGAAGTAGGGGAGATAATTACTGTTTGGCTGGTTTTTTTCACGCAACCCTCCTGTCGATGATAGAATCCGGCAGTAATCTGTCAGTATTTGCGTCAAGTAAAGTTTGAATTATGGGGCTGTAAGCCTGAAACCGAGAATTCCTCCCTGACCGTTGCCATAAACCCGGACAACAGCCTGATTTTTTGGAAAGATTAAGAACTGTTTCGAAATCCTTCTCAAGCCTTTTCCAGAAGGTATTTCGGAGGTCCCGCCCGCTGCTCTTTATAGAGAGAACACCTCTGGCTTCACCTGATTTGACCTCCATAATATTTTGGCGCCTCAACTCTGAAGCCTGATAAATAATTTTTTGGTTTTACTTAATACACTTATCGAGATTAAATAGCACGTTTTAACTCACCCCTTGATCCCCTTCTACCACCCCACTTTTGTTTCGCAAAAGTGGGGACCCCGATGCAAGAGAGGGGAAGACCCATATCTGCATGAAAGAGAATGGATTATAAAATATAACAGGGGTTTCCCCTCGCCCGTTCACGGGAGAGGGGACATGGGGTGAGGGTGTCTTTATCTGCTCATTTTTTAACCTTTGCTGCGTCAAATAAATAAGCGGTTTACTTAATAATACCTGGCATGATAATACATAGCATGGAAATAAATATTGATTTTTCGGAAGTTGAGATTTTTTTCTCCTATTCCGTGAAGAACCGATAATATCTTTTCCATTTTTGGGTTTTTCCCGGTTCCACCGAAATTTTTACAAATAACTCGGGGCAGAAAGAATACTGTTCCGCATAAAAGTGGAAGGAAGTAAGCGGGATATCTCCTTTGATTTCAACACCTGCACCCACATGGGTATTCAGTATAACGGCTCGATTGTATGCCGGGGTGTCGCCGAATCCTTCAACGACAGAGAAAATTGCTTTTTCCAGGTTCTGTTCAAGCACGACAGTGCTGTCCCGGATTGTCGCTGACTGAGTAAGGTCGGTCTGGAACTGAGGGATGAAGGAAAGATGCATATGGTAGTTTCGCCCGATGTTCTCACCGTCGATGATGAAGAAATTATGACAGTACTGTGTTGTGGATAGAGATCGTTTCCCCGTATTTTTAAGGGAGTGGGAAATTATCAATTCCGGTTTACCCTTCAGCAGTTCCATCCGTTTGGTATAGATGTAAGCGAAACCATAGTTATCATGGAGGGTATGGGTAAATTCGATCCAGTTCTTCCCCCGTCGCGTGGTCCATTTTCCCGTGTCAACAAGCCGGTAAAGGGCTGAAAAGGCATAGGATTTGCCGTCGTCTGTCTTCTCCAGGTTACCTACCGCAATCTTCATAAAGGTTTCGCCGGGTTTCGCCTCGCTGAAACGTTGTGGAAAGGAAACTCCGCCTCCGCCGATATCAAATTCCTCCGCGAGACTCATGGCATGACCGTTAAGGTTTGGGTTATGAGGACGCTGTAAGGGACGTTTCATGAAATAGGTGTGCCCCTGGTATGTGATCTGACAAGGGATGCCTGACCAGTCGAACCGTGTGCTCCGATAAAATCCTTTTTCCGGATCGGGCAGGAACACAGGAGCCTCGAGTATACCATTGGACAGTATCACGTGGGGATAATCTGCAAGAAGGTCCTCATCGAAAGCCATGGCTGAAAGGGTCGGGAGAAAAAACAGAAAGCAGAATATGAAAGAACGCATATACCAGGCACACATTATTTCACCCCTTTCAAATTTATCAAATGAGAAATGTTTTTATGTTTCATGAAGTATATGTCATGAATGAACTTTTACTCTTTAAAAGTCTTGTGAAAAACATGTTTTTAAATGAAATTACCACTTTTCCTAAACTCACCTCTTGGTCTCATCTCTACTATAGCGAGAAGATAAATCATTTTCAACCTTGTAGTTGCCCCTCTCTATGCGAGGAAAAAAGCAGAACCCTCATTTTTTATAAAGGCTCGCCATAACCGATTATTGTCACATTCGCCCGAGGAGTGTAACCTGCCTGACCGGTGCAGGAGAATGTAACCTTGTTCTTTCCGGCAACAAGAACAGGCGCTGATCCCTGCGGTTTCACAGTGGAAATGAGCTCTCCGTTCGGTCCGTACAATTTACAATCATCCGGCGAGAAATACTCGATATAACTTCCGGAAGTCATCTCAACCGGGAAAACGATTTTCTTTCCGCCGATGGTGATCGACGGGTTCCGGAGAGTTGTTTTCACCATAGGGAGCGCCTTGATCGGGCTTACCATACAGCGAACATATTTTCCGGACGGTATGTTATTCATCCAGATCCCGAATGAATCGACCTTGCCGAAATCTATGTTCATACCATATACGGTATACATCCACCTGTTGTCGTTCCAACCATAATCATTCCAGCGGGTGGACTCTGTTTCAACCAGTTCGCAGTATCTCCAGCCTGTGAAATCTATATCGAGATAACGATCACACAGAGCGCCGAACGAGACATGATTAGGATTATTCAGCCTGAATCCGAGGATTTCTCCCTGACCGTCGCCGTATACCCATACACCAATGGCCTGGTTTTTAGAGAGATCGAGCAAGGGCTGGAAATTCTTGTTCAATCTTGTCCAGGATGCGTTCCGGGCAACTTTCCCGTCGCTTCGGGCAGAGAGAATGCCGCTGGCTCCGCCCGATTTTACCTGCCCGGTAGTAGTTTTGAAATCGAAGGTGAGACCGTCGGCTGCGCGACGCTCCTGCCCGAAAACATCCGGTTTGGCAAAATCTGCTATGGTTTTCCCATCCGGAGAGTTGTATGGAGCAACCGACATAAGAGCCTCGATACGGACTTTTACCGGCTGGCTGCCGAAAGAATTTTCGGTTTCCCAGGTGCTGCTTTGATTTTTCAAACCCGTAACTTTATGAATTTTGTAAAAGGCCGGCTTGAACCGATAACTGCCGTCGGAATCGATGAAGAGCGTGAATTCTTTCCCCGGCTGACGGAGTTTTTCCTTTACCGATTCACTGAACACATTTTTATGACGGAGATCCACGTAGGTTTTAAGAATCGCCAGAGACCGCTGAACTGCGGGGACTCTGTCGAGGCTTTTTTGATCGATTACCCTTTGAAGCGAGTACCCGGCGTCAAACCCGATCAGCTTGCAGCCCAGGTATTCGGTGACATCGAAAAAGGACGGGTCGGTCTGGGGTGGGTCGAAAACCTGGAAA
>JBAYHX010000211.1:0-6139 GCA_041665965.1 Candidatus Latescibacterota bacterium | reverse complement strand
GGGCAGGCAGGTCTTGCCGGACATATCACTGTCGGCGATAAAGCCTCTTTAGGGGGGCAGGCAGGAGTGACCAAGGATATCCCGCCCGGGGAAACGGTTTCCGGATATCCGGCAAAAAACCATATTCAGGCAATGCGCCTTGAAGGGGCTTTGCGAAACCTTCCGGAATTAATAAAAAGGGTGAAAGCACAGGAAAAAAAGATAGAGGAATTGGAACGAATAATCAAAGAACGGAGTTGAGAATGTTCGAAAGGCAGTCGACAGTTGCCGGAGAAACCTCAGTGAAGGGGATTGGCCTTCATACAGGGACACAGAGTGAAATTACTTTTCGGCCTGCTCCCGTTAACACAGGAATTATATTTCGACGAATAGATTTGGAAGGTTCGCCCGAAATTCCTGCACTGATCGATTATGTGGTAGATATCAGCCGTGGAACAACAATTGGCAAAGGGAATGTAAAAGTACACACGGTAGAGCATGTTCTTGCTGCTTTAGCCGGACTGGAAATTGACAACGTATTTATCGATATTTTCGGAATTGAACCTCCTGTATGCGATGGCTCTTCTCTTGAATTTGTAAAAGCCCTGCGTTCTGCCGGCACGGTAGAACAGGATGCACCCCGTGATTATATTGTCATTGAAGAAACAATCGGATATGATACTGTCAAAGGAGAAGGCGTTGAACTTGTTGCTCTTCCTTCCGACACTTTCCGTATTACATTCATGATCGATTACCATATTCCTGCCATTGGGACACAGTACACCTCCATGTACTCCATACAAGAATTCGAAAAAGAATATGCTCCTTCCCGAACCTTTTGTTTTCTGAGTGAAGTGGAGATGCTTAAAGAAGCAGGACTTGCCAAGGGTGGGACACCTGATAACGCTTTGATTGTCATTGATAAACCCTGGGATGAGAAAGAAGTTTCCTATCTCACACGTCTTTTCAACGATAATATTCGGGTCAGCTGCGGGGCAAACGGTGTACTCAACGGAACTCCGCTTCGATTCCCCAATGAATTCGCCCGTCATAAAACTCTCGATCTCATCGGCGACCTTTACCTTTTAGGCCATCCCATCAAAGGTCATATTATGGCCGCGCGTTCCGGTCATAAGGCAAATATCGAGCTGGTACGTAAGTTAAAATCATTCTGGGAAAAAAATAGAATCAAAATGAAATACCAGGATCGTAAAACCGAAGGATATATTCTGGATATAAATGCGATAAAGAAAATCATGCCCCATCGGTATCCCTTTCTCCTTGTCGATCGGATAATCGATTTTGTCCCCGGGAAAAAGGTTGTGGGAATAAAGAACGTTACAGCAAACGAACCTTTCTTTCAGGGACATTTCCCCGCACGACCGATCATGCCCGGAGTACTTATCATAGAGGCGATGGCGCAGACTGGCGGTATTCTCATGCTCGATGCCAAGACCAGCACCGAAGGTAAGCTTATTTTCTTCACCGGCATCAATAAAGCTAAATTCCGTAAAACGGTTGAACCGGGGGATCAAATCAGATTTGAACTTGAGATTCTAAAGCACCGTCAGAATATGTATATTATGGATGGTAAGGGTTTTGTCGCGAACGAACTTGTGGTTGAAGCCGAACTCAGTGCAATCGTGGTGAACGAAAAGGACTATAAGGCATGACAACAACTATTCACCCCACCGCAGTTGTTTCACCTGGAGCGATTATCGGACAGGATACTGTCATCGGTCCCCATGCCGTTATCGATGATAATGTGATTATCGGGCGAGGCTCTTCCATCGGAATCGGCGCTTACATTGCCAGTGGCGCACGATTGGGGGAGGAAGTAAAGATATTCTCGTATGCAGTTGTCGGTACAGTTCCCCAGGACCTGAAATTCGGAGGCGAAGAAACTTTTCTTGAGATTGGCGACCGCACGACGATACGTGAATTTGTCACCCTTAACCGTGGAACTTCCGCTCATGGCAAAACAGTGGTCGGCTCGGATTGCCTTTTCATGTCGTACAGCCATGTTGCCCATGACTGCATTGTAGGGGATCATTGTATTCTTGCCAACAGCGCTACTCTTGCGGGTCATGTGACTCTCGAGGACTGGGTAATTATTGGAGGACTTGTACCAATTCATCAGTTCGTGCGAATCGGCTGTCACGCCATGATTGGCGGAGGATGGCGCGTCCCGAAAGATGTTCCCCCATATGTTACAGCAGCGGGAGATCCGCTCAAACCGGTGGATATTAACAAGATAGGCCTTAACAGGCGAGGTTTCTCCGATGAAACCATTTCGAATTTAAAAAAGGCGTACCATACTCTTTTTCGTTCGAAGAATGATATGAAGAATTCTCTTGCTGAACTGGATCTGATGGGGGATATGGGGCCTGAAGTTGCGCATATGAAGGAGTTCATTGTTTCAAGTCAGCGTGGGATAATTATGTGAGGAATGAGCACATCCATCTGAGTTCGGAATATTGATTGAGAATAGTCACCGCATAATTAATATGATTACTATAAAAAATCGAGAAATAAATGGCCATTAAAGTTGGAGTTGTGGGTGTTGGTGTTCATGGTCTTCACCATGTAAAGATTCTCTCTGCGCTGCCTGAAATTGAATTCAAAGGTATATATGATATCCGTCCGGTACTTACTGGAACCGAACAAGTTATTTGTACACAGTTTTCTTCGCTCAAGAAACTGCTTGATGAAGTGGATTGTGTGACTGTTGCAGTTCCTACTTCAAAACACCATGAAACAGTGCTCGAATGCCTTCAAAGAGATAAATCGGTTCTTGTCGAAAAGCCTATCGCCGCGAGTACCGCCGAAGCTGATGATATGATCCGTGAAGCCGATAAACGCGGACTGGTTCTTGCGGTTGGCCATCTTGAACGATTCAATTCTGCGTATCGCTCTATGCAAAATGCTTTGATAAAGCCGGCATTTATCGAATCGCACCGTATTTCCGTCTTCAACCCTCGAGGCACCGATGTAGCGGTTGTGCTGGATTTGATGATCCACGACATCGATATTGTACTGGATATGGTAAAACGTCCGGTTGCCTCCGTTCATGCCTCAGGTGTTTCGGTAGTTACCGATGAAGCCGATATCGCCAACGCCCGTATAGAATTCGAAGGCGGTTGTGTTGCCAATCTTACCGCAAGCAGGATTTCTCAGCGTAAAATGAGAAAAGTCAGATTATTCCAGCGCAATGCGTATATTTCCATGGATTTCCTCACCGGCGAAACCGAGGTGTTCTCTCTTCACTCCGATTCGAAACCGGAAGCTGCCCCCGGAGCCATTCCGCAGCTTATGAACGGCATTTCCTACCAGAAACATCCTTCGGACGGTATGAACGCCCTTGCGCTGGAGATAACCGATTTCGTCCATTCGGTTCGAGATGGCGTCAAACCCAGGGTGTCTGGCATAGAGGGGAAAAGAGCTTTGGAACTTGCTTCTCTAATCATGGAGAGCATGAATGTATCCATGCAAACTCTGGAATGAAACGGATTCTCATCATCGCAGGCGAGGCATCCGGCGACCTTCACGGTTCCACGCTCATGCATCAGATGAAACTCATCGAACCGGACCTCAGTTTTAGAGGTATCGGCGGTTCTCTCATGATTAAGGAAGGTCTGGATGCCC
This sequence comes from Candidatus Latescibacterota bacterium, assembly GCA_041665965.1. Taxonomy (GTDB): domain Bacteria; phylum Latescibacterota; class Latescibacteria; order Latescibacterales; family Latescibacteraceae; genus JAUYCD01. Next base: position 2,515 of record JBAYHX010000211.1, on the reverse strand, counting down.
TTCGTCATATCAGAGAAATGAATTTCATGGGGTTTGCAGAGGTTATCAGACATCTTCCCCTCATTCGACGTACCCTGCATTCGCTCGAATCTCTTATCGATACCTGGAAGCCTCATCTTGCTATTCTTATCGATTACCCCGGTTTCAATCTTAAACTTGCTCCCATTATAAAAAAACGCGGAATTCCGCTCATGTACTACATCAGCCCTCAGCTGTGGGCCTGGCATTCAAGCAGGGTAAACCTTATCCGCAGGTATGTCGATCGTATGGTGGTGCTTTTCGAGTTCGAAAAGGAATTTTATCGAACGAAAGGCGTCGAAGCGGATTTTGTGGGACACCCTCTCCTTGACATTGTTCATCCCTCCGAAAACAGGGCGGTATTCCTTAAAAAAATCGATTCTGATACTATCCCTCTCATAGGACTGTTACCCGGCTCACGGCTGCAGGAGATCAACCGCATCCTTCCTGTTATGACCGAGAGTATTGCAATTGTACGGGAAAAAATCGGGCCGGTCAAAGCTGTCCTCGGCTGTGCTCCCGATATCGACGAAAGCAGATATATCCCTTTCATAAAAGGAACCGGAATACTTCCCTTGGTGGGAAAAACCTATGACATCATGGCATATTCTGATGCCTTGATGGTAACTTCGGGCACAGCTACACTTGAAGCCGGCATATCCGGAACTCCTATGGTGATTGTCTACCGGACTTCACCGCTGACTTTTCAAATTGGCAAAATGCTGGTAAAAATTCCGAATATTGGATTGATCAATATCGTTGCGGGGTCAAGGATTGTGCCGGAGCTTTGTCAGGATGAAGCAACTCCTGAAAAAATATCGGAACATATTGTTAATTATTTGACAGATAGAGTATTGCGCGATTCAGTTAAACAAATGCTGAATGCCGCTAAAAATAATCTTGGCTTCCCCGGCGCAGCACAGAGAGCCGCCTCAATTGCCATGGAAATGACACTGTAAAAGTTCCATCGAGTCAGAAAAAATGACAGCGGCAAAAGCGTTAACCCTCCTGTTCGTATTCCTTATAATCTCCCCATTGAATGCATCGTCAGGGGAAACAGTGTTATTCTGTGCGGCAGGAGATGTTCTCCTTGACCGCGGATGCCGCATGGTAACCCGTAATAACGGTTTTGATTACCTTTTCGAACCGGTCAGAAGTTTTATTCAATCATACGACCTGGCATTCTGCAATCTGGAAGGCCCCTTGTCCTCCAGGAAAAAGCCTTCTATCGAAAAAATGCGTTTCTGCGCGGACTCCTCCTCTGTTGAAGTACTGAAACGCTCAGGGTTCGACATATACAGTATTGCAAACAATCATATGTTGGATTACGGCCGACGGGCGCTCATGGAGACACGCAGTATCCTCGAGACCAACGGGCTGATCGGGGTAGGGGCGGGAAAGAACAAAAATGAAGCTGTTGCTGCAAGGATCATTGAAACAAAAGGAACCAAAGTAGCTTTTCTTGCCTTTACAACAGTATCCAATTATGGTACACAGTTACCGGAAAACCTTCCCTGTCCGGCTATTGCTGACAGCGCGACAGTTGCCGATGAAATAACAAAATGCCGTTCCCGTGCCGATATTGTCATCGTCAGCTTCCATTGGGGAGTGGAGTATTCCCGTCTCCCTTCCGCTGAACAGATACAGCTTGCCCATCTTTCCATCGATTGCGGGGCTGACCTTGTTATCGGTCATCATCCGCATGTGATTCAGAGCATTGAGAAGTACAAGGGCAAATTCATTCTCTACAGCCTTGGAAACTTTGCCTTTGACCAGCACAAGCAGGAACAGCGTGAGTCAATTATATTTTCCTGCGCCTTCAGTGACCGCAAAGTTGAATTCCCCCGTATTTTTCCTGTCATTATACCAGACCGGATATACCGCCCTGAACTAGCCGGATGCGAAGATTCGATAAGAATAACCGATCGGATAAAAAAACTTTCAAAAGATTTTTCTACTGGTTTTCGTGACGGCGATATAGAGGTTTATTTAGAATAAAAAACGCACCCCATAGTACACTCTCATGAGAAGTGAGGTAAAGTCACATATCTACATGATAGATTATGATTTATGAAATACCATCGGGTTTCAATCGCCTGTTTATGGGTGAGAGGATATAATGTGTGGGTATTTTTATCTGTAGAATCAACTTTATACATAACATGATAGGTGCATTATGAACACCAGACGTGAATTCCTCAATGCAGGGGCAGCATTGTTTACTGCTCTGCCTGTATTCCCGGAATGTTTATGGGCGAGCGAAAAAGACAGGGAATTGGCAGGAGCGCATCATGATCCCGGAATGCACCTGGTCCGTGATGGACTTTCCTGGGCGGAGAAAGGAAAAAAGAACAATATTTCTCCAATTCTCCGGGAAGAAATTCTGGATAATCCCGATGCAGTATTTGTAATACGAACCACTGTTGCATCCAATAAAGAATCCGATGGTAAATTTCCGGCAGAAAACGAACAATTTCTCCGGGCTGGTCATTCAGTC
>JBAYHX010000210.1:0-6166 GCA_041665965.1 Candidatus Latescibacterota bacterium | reverse complement strand
GCCGCCGAAACAATGGCGGCGCTTGAAGACATCTATCTGCCTTTCCGCGTTAAAAGGCGTACCCGCGCGACCATTGCACGTGAACGTGGACTTGAACCTCTCGCTCAAATGATCTTCGAACAGGGAGACATCGATCCCGAAGCGGAAGCAGCCGCATTTGTGGATTCCGAAAAAGGAGTTCTGACTGTGGAGGAGGCGCTTGCCGGCGCCCGTGACATCATCGCCGAGTGGGTGAACGAAAACGCAGAGACCCGTGAGAAAATGAGGGGATTGTTTTCCCTTCAGGCACGGTTCCATTCGGCCGTGGTATTTGGAAAAGAAGCCGATGGCGCAAAATACCGTGATTATTTTGACTGGAGCGAACCGGTTCTGACCGCGCCGTCCCACCGTATCCTGGCTATGCGGCGTGGGGAAAACGAAGGATTTCTCAGCCTGCGGGTGACTCCACCCGAAGAACCGGCGCTTTACCTTCTGGAGCAGATTTTCCTTAAAAACAACAGCCCGGCTGCCTGTCAGGTGCGGCTGGCAGTACATGATAGTTATAAGCGTCTCCTCTCGCCGTCCATGGAAACCGAGATTCGCCTGGAAACCAAAAAACGGGCAGATGCCGAGGCTATCCGGGTATTTGTGGATAATGTCCGCCAGCTTTTGCTGGCCCCGCCGCTGGGCGGAAAGAACGTACTGGCGGTCGATCCCGGTCAGCGCACCGGCTGCAAGATATGCTGCCTGGACCGTCAGGGAAAGCTCCTCTACCACGATGTAATTTATCTCCATCAGTCTGAACGGCTCGAGCAGGAAGCCGCCGATAAGGTGGCTGATATGGTAGAAAAGTATGCGGTCGAGGTTATTGCAGTGGGGAACGGCACCGCCGGGCGTGAAACGGAAACGTTTCTCCGACGGATTGTCGGCGTCCCGGTAGTAATGGTCAACGAAAGCGGCGCATCTGTGTATTCGGCCTCTGAGGTTGCCCGTGAGGAATTTCCCGACAAGGATGTGACCGTACGCGGGGCGGTTTCCATCGGCAGGAGGCTTATGGATCCTCTGTCCGAACTGGTGAAAATCGACCCCAAATCCATCGGTGTGGGGCAGTACCAGCACGATGTGGACCAGAACCAGCTCAAAGAAAGCCTTGACGATACAGTGATGAGCTGTGTGAATGGCGTTGGGGTGGAGATCAACACTGCCTCCCGGCAGCTTCTCGCCTATGTGTCAGGTCTTGGCCCGAAGCTCGCTCATAACATTGTGGAATTTCGGAACGAGCATGGTCGCTTCCGCTCGCGTGAGGAGTTTAAAAAAGTTCCCCGGCTGGGCGCAAAGGCATTCGAGCAGGCGGCAGGATTCCTCCGCATCCGTGACGGCGAAAATCCACTCGACGCCAGCGCTGTCCATCCGGAGAGCTACCCTGTAGTGAACCGTATGGCTCGTGACCTGGGCTGCACCGTGGTAGATTTGATCCGCGACGAGGGTCTGAGAAAAAGGATCGATGTGTCACGTTATGTTACCGAAACGGTCGGCCTTCCTACCCTGAACGATATCCATGAAGAACTTGTTAAACCGGGCCGCGACCCCCGCGAGCAGTTCGAAGTGTTTTCCTTCTCCGATCAGGTAAGCAAGCCGGAAGATCTGCGCCCCGGCATGAAACTTCCGGGCGTTGTGACCAATATTACCGCATTCGGGGCTTTCGTGGACATCGGAGTACACCAGGACGGCCTTGTGCATATCAGTCAGCTCGCAGACAAGTTCGTGAAAAATCCCGCCGATGTTGTCAAAGTGAACCAGAAAGTGACAGCAACCGTGGTAGAGATCGACCTTGTGAGAAAACGGATTTCGCTCTCGTTAAGGACGAATCCGCTGCCTCCGAAGGAAAGAAAGACATAAAAAATTATATCTGAAAATTGCATTCATCAGTTTATTACATGCCCTGTGAAAAAGTGTAACGATAAAAAATAGTATATATCAGGTACTCTTACCTGATTCTTAAAAATATTTTTTATATTGGGTTCATTGTTATATATTGTTTTGGCATATGATGATATTTCTTTTTGAGGGATATACGACAATCCTTTGGGGGAACAGGTGTCAAATGTCATTCGAAGGATGCACCATCACCCCGGCTTTTTTTACTTTTAAGGAGAAAGAGCATGAGCGAACAGGATAACCGAACACGGCGCGATGTCCTTCGGACGGGACTTGCAAGTATTACAGGTGCGACACTTTATGCGGGTTCGGCTGTAACGGTCAGGGGAGCGGAGAAAAAGAACGGAAAGGAAGAGAGGGTCATGTATGCGGAGTTATTACCGAGCGATTTCCGTAAGAGACTGGCTGAAAAACCGCTCGCGTATCTGCCTCTGGGCACTCTTGAATGGCATGGTGGGCATCTGCCTATCGGTTCCGACGCCATCCAGGCAGAATCGCTGATGGTGGAATGCGCCCGTCGTTATGGAGGGATCGTGCTTCCGCCAGTCCATATCGGGCCGGGCCCGACACGGCTTATGGATGACGGCAGGCTGCTGATCGGGATGGATTTCTGGGGTGACGCCGTTATCCCGCCGCGTCAGCTTGACGGTGACTGTTACTGGATTTCCGAAGGTATTTTTGCTTCCATGATCGATGGGATTATCACGCAATGCAAGAGAACCGGGTTCAAAGCTGTATTCGCAGACGGCCACGGTCCTTCACGGGCATCCTGGGTACGTGATATCAAAAGCCGTGAGGACTTTTTCGGGCTGAAGTTTTTTGGAGTTACACCCGATATACAGAATGCATGGAAATCCCAAACCGATCATGCGGCGCTGAACGAGACCTCCCTCATGCTCAACTACCGTCCCGACCTGGTCGATCTTTCGAAGTTGTCCAAGAACAGGGCCGACAAGCCGCTCGGGGTGTGGGGAGAGGACCCCAGGGACGCTACCGCAGCACACGGTCTGGAGTGCATGAATTCCGCCATTGAGATCATGATCCGCAAGTTCAGGGAAGCGGGCGTCTGAGCTGCATTACGAGGGAATTCATGGGATATCAGAGGTGATGTAATCCGAGAACAGTTGGTTCAGTTGAAATTTCATATCTCTTGGACACAATTCTTACAGCCAGGATTTGAACACAGCCTCGATATTGGCCTGTGAATTATCCTTGCCCCATTCGCATTGGGCGATGATTCCACCATTTCCGTCATCGAGCGCCTGACGGACACGGTGTACGGCCATTCTAACATCTTCCGGATTGCCGAACGGCAGAATGTGCTGCCTGTCTATCTCTCCCCAGAAAGTAACTTTACCCTTATATTTTCGACCGAGTCTTTCGATATCCATACAGAACAGCTGAGAATTGATGGCGTCAACTCCTACTTCGATCAGATCGCCAAAGATAGCCTCGATATTTCCATCGGAATGGAAGAATACATATTTGCCTGCTTCATGAATTATGGAACAGTAGTCTTTATACAGCGGTTTGAAAATCGAGCGCCACATTTCCGGATTGATCAACAATGACCTGTTTGTCCCCCAGTCGTCCATGAGAAGGACTCCATCGACATTGGATTTTGACCAGCCCGTGACATCTTCTCTATAAAAGTCATGCACCATAGCATTGAGAGTGCGGATTTCGTTCGTGCCCTCGGCAAGATCGATAAAAACATTCTCGGTGCCCCGTAAAAACTGGAGACGTTCGAAAGGCCGTGCACTTACAGAAGACAACATGAACCTGTCGCTTGTATCACATATACGGTTGACATGGGTCAAATCTCTTCCGCGTACCAGATTCCAGGGTGGGGAAAAAATATCCAGCTTCGACCAGTCTGAGAGAACAGGCAGTTTTACCTCTCCGACAACTCCCGGTTCGGCGATCTGCCAGATACTTCCCCATTCGTCGGTGTAATGTCCGGGATTTGAGAGTCTTAAAAGCTCCCCGTCATCGGAACCGGGAGATAATTCCGGCCTGCCGATATCGGGAGGATAGGTTTTTAAAACCTTGTCAAGTTCTGTTTTTCGAGCAAGCATTATGAATGGCAAAGCCCACAAATCCCTCGGCGTACGGTCGGGCTTACTATGGTTTAAAGCAGCTATAACTCTTTCTCGTCCAGTCAATAATGGCATTGTTCCTCTCTCGTATACTATGAAATTAATAATGATTATTCTAAATTGTATGATAATGGCCAGTGTCGTAGAAATCAACAGCAAACCGTGAATCGAGTTGAACCAAAAAGAAAGCCCCCTTCGTGCTGAAAGGGGGCTTATCTATAATAAAGAATAACTGAGGGAAAAAAAGAAAAAGAGTAATCTATTAATTAAGGTTTAAGGTACCATCGGGTTTACGAAGGGATCATATTTTCTTTGAAATTGTCCCCGAACTGTTCGATGGTACCTCAAATGTAAGCCTATATATTGCTAATGTTGTGCCAAATAAATGCAATTGATTCCATAATAATTATAAACGCTCATAACACAATAATAAACAAATAGATAAAAAAATATCAATCTTTTGTTTTATAATTCAAAGGTGAATCGGATTGAAAAGATGGGAATAGTGTGTTCTCAATATTGAGAAATACAAAAGGGCATAAATGAGGATATAGGGGATAAAAGGGCATAAAATATAAATAATGAACTATTTCTCATTATTGATACTTCGTCTCATATCTGAGATTAAGGTTGTCATGTCCGCTTTTTTCAGTTGACGGTAGAGAGTTGCCCGGCTCATCCCAAGCTTTTTCGCCGCCATTGTCATATCGCCTTTCGCCTGCAGGATTGCTTCACGGAATAGTTTCCGCGAGGATTCGTCCCGGGTACGGTTTATTTCGGTGATATCATCGGTAATTGATGTTCCCCTGGACTCTTCGTTAATCCTGTCCTTCAGACTGGAAGGAATATCGTCCATGGTGATAGTATGGGATGATGTGATAATTACCGAATGTTCTATGGCATTTTCCAATTCCCGTATATTTCCCCTCCAGGAATAATTCATAAGCTTTTTAAGTGTGCCGGAATCTATCCCGGTTACCTGTTTTCCTGTGGATTTTGAGAATTTTTCTATAAAAAACTGAATGAACTCGGGGATATCGATTTTACGGTCACGAAGGGGTGGTATCTGGATGGTCAGAACATTGAGACGCCAGAATAATTCCTCTCGGAATTCCCCCTTTTCGATGGATTTTTTCAGATCCCGGTTTGTTGCGGCGATGACCCTTGCCGAAACAGGTATTATATGCTCCGAGCCGACTCTTTGTATCATTTTTTCCTGGAGAACCCGAAAAAGTTTTACCTGGAGATCGATAGGCATATCCCCAATCTCGTCCAGGAAAATAGTACCTCCCGTGGCCTGTTCGAATTTGCCTATGTAACCTCCCTTGCGGGCGCCGGTAAAAGCTCCTTCTGCGTATCCGAAAAGCTCGCTTTCGATCAAATCTTTGGGTATGGCTGCGCAGTTTACCGGGATGAAGGGCCCGTCAGCTACCGGGGAAGCATTATGGACAGCCTGACTGAACAACTCTTTACCTGTGCCGCTATCCCCGATGATGAGTACGTTGGAATTTGTCTGTGCGGCCAGACGAGCCAGTTTGACCGTTTCAACCAGGGTGGTTGAATGTCCTATGATGTCTTCGAAGGTATACCGCGGCCTCTGGGAACTGAACCGGGACAGAAGTTTAACCGTATCTTCCATGGGGCGGAATGAAATCACGCTTCCACGACGTTCTCCGGAAGCGTCTTTGAACGAACGAGTGGTTACCACAGCCGCAAACTTGTTGGCAGGAGTTATAAAAGTCACCACACGGTTGTCAAGTTCATTGCCCTGGGTAATGATGCTGGAAAGTGAAGGTTTGTATGATGTTATGGAGTCTATATCCCGTGTGCCGCGGGCTGAATCTTCCAAACCGAGCGATTTACGGGCGAGATCATTGAAATCCTGTATGATGCCGGTTTCGTTTACAGCAATTATTCCGTTATTTATGGAATTGAAAATGGCTGTCATACGGGCGTACATGGTGTCGATGACATCCAGTTTTTTCTGATTGTCGTCAGCCAGCCGCTTCAATTCGGTGTGGATTACTGCATTCTCTATGGCAAGGGCAGATAATCCAGCAATATGGAAGAGTACGTCAACGCCTATCGAAAGGAACAATCCCTTGGGATCATCATTTTCCTTGTCGATCCCGAAAAGACTTATTACCCCG